>JACUUW010000172.1 GCA_014859075.1 Desulforudis sp. | reverse complement strand
TTCCATGGGCGCCGTTTCGTACACCGAAGCAGTACGCCGCAAGGCAACCCCGGGCAAGGCGGCCACTTGACGCAGGGCGTAACCCAAGTTAGCCGCCCGGTCACCCACATTGCTACCCAGGCCGATATAGGCGGTGGCGGAGTTCAACAGTCTCCCTCCCGCCGCCGGGTGATTTCGACCGCCAAGTACTTGAACTTGTCCCTGACCGGCGCGTGCGGTTTTTGGACCCGGACCCGCACCTCGTCAACCGGAAAGTCGTTCAACACCGCCGCGGCCACCGCCTCGGCCACCGCCTCGATCAACCGGTAACGGCGGGCTTGAAAGGCTTTCCGCACCACCACAAAAACCTCGCTATAATCCACGGTCAGGCCCAACTCGTCTTCCCGCCCGGCCGGCTCCAGGTCCAGGAACAGTTCCAGGTCGATCAGAAAGGGCTGGCCGAATTCCCGTTCAGTGTCCAGCACACCGTGGTAGCCGTGGAGTTGCAGCCCCTGCAGGATGATCCGGTCTTTCACTCCGTCCAACCCCCCCGCACAATGGCGTCGCTCATCCGGGCCACCCGGACCATCTCACGCACGTCGTGTACCCGCACCATATCAGCCCCCCGGGTGATACCCACGGCCACAGTGGCCGCCGTACCCTCCAGTCGTTGCGCCACCGGCAGGTCCAACACCTTTCCGATTGTCGACTTGCGCGAAGTGCCGATCAACAACGGACATCCCAGACTCTTAAACTCCCGGAGTCGGCGGAGCACCGTCAGATTCTGCGCGGCGGTTTTGCCGAATCCAAAGCCGGGATCAAGGATGATCCTGTCCGGAGCGACCCCTGCCCGTACGGCCGTTTCCATCCGTTCTTCAAAGTACCCGACAACATCGCCGATCAGGTCGATGTATTCGGTGCCATATTGATTGTGCATCAGGACTACCGGTACCCCGTAACGGGCCACCAACTCGGCCATTCCCTCGTCCCGCAAAGCCCACTGGTCGTTCACCAGGTGGGCCCCGGCCGCGAGCGCCTGCCGGGCCACCGCGGTCTTACTGGTGTCTATGGAAATGGGAACGTCCAACTCTTCGACCAGGAGCCCCAAGACCGGCATCACCCGGGAAAGCTCTTCTTCCACTCCGACCGGTTTGGCTCCGGGGCGGGTCGATTCACCTCCCAAGTCGATCAGGTCAGCGCCCTCGGCCACCATTTCCCCGGCGTGCTTCAGGGCGGTTTCGGGGTCTTTGTGGGCGCCGCCGTCCGAAAAAGAGTCCGGCGTGACGTTCAAGACACCCATCACCAGGGTCCGTTCCCCAAGCGGCAGGTGCCTGCCCCGGCAGTCCAGGCCCCGGGGCATCCGCTCCTGGTTGTCCAGCACCCGCTCGACCCTGTCGCCCAGGGCGGCCAAACCGAACGGCTGACGCCGCATTTTTTCCACGAATCCCGTGAACTGTTTCCTGGTCCCCATCAGCAGCACATCCGTCCGGTCCACCGACAGATTGACCACGCCCCGGGAGACGGCGGCCTCGCCGCCACGGGCCAGCATCTCCTGCTTCACGATGTTGGCCTGGACCGGCGTCAACCCGGTCACCTTCACCAGCCGGTGCACTGCCTTGGGCGTCATCAACGAACAGCCGGTTTCGTCAGCCCCGACACCTTCCACCGCCCGCCAGGCTTCACGCAGGCTGTCCACTTCCATGACCCAGACCGTGTGGCGCATATACCGTCTACCCCCATCACAGTGTTGCTACATTATACCCGTTTACACGAACCGTGGGAAACATGGGTGTTTCGGGCACCTGAGCCGGACGGCTTGGAAACAATCACCGGCAACCGGCGGGTAACCAGGTAGACGCCGCTGAACGTAAGCACGGCACCGATCAGGTGGAAAAGCGCCGGTTTTTCCCCCAGAAGCAGGACGGCCCAAAAAGCCGCCCAGAGCGGGGCGAAGTTCACGAACACGCCCGCCCGCCCGGCGCCCACCCGGTGCACGCCCGTAAACCAGAAGGCGTAGGCAATCCCCGAAGCAAACACACCCAGAAACATCAGGCTCCAGAAGGCGGCGGTGCTGAGCCCCGTTATCACAGGCAACGAGTAGTGCGGCAGCGCGGCCACCGTCAGCAAGACGGCGCCGAGACCGATGGCGAAAGTGGTGGACGCCAGCGGGGTCACCCTGGCCATCGTCTTTCTCCCGGCCACCGAATAGCAGGCCCAGGACAAGGCACAGCCGAAAAACAGCAAGTCTCCAGTGTTTACGTCCCAAGTCAGCAACACCGCTGGATTGCCCTTGGTCACGATGGTCAGTACCCCCAGAATGGACAAGAAAAAACCCAGCACCTGACGACCGGTGAAACGCTCCCCCAGGAATATCACGGATAAAAGTGCCGTAAATATGGGGCTCGAAGCGACGATCAGGGCCCCGTCGGTTGCGGCCGTAGACCCGATCCCGTAGAAGAAAAAGGCGTTGTAGGCAAACACCCCGGTCAGGCCCAAGAGCATCAGCAGCGGCCAGTCCCGGACCGCCGGAAAGGCTTTCCCTTTCTCCCGGATCAGGAGTACGGGGAGTAACACCAGAAAGGAAATCAGGAAGCGCAAGCTCGCCGCCACCAGCGGGTGCAGTTCGGGCACCACGTACTTGGCGGCCACAAAGGCCCCTCCCCAGAACAGGGGGGCCGTAAACAGCATCAAGTAGGCTGAATTAGATCCTGGTCGGTTCAGCATCAGGATTTGCTCCTTTGTAAACGACCCGCTCACCGGCTACCGGACAAAAGGGAAACCGTGAGGGCGGCAAAGGCCCCCACGGTTCCAACCAACATCAGCTCTTGCCAAACCCTTACCAGCCGGGCGGCAAGCTACTCCTTTGGACCCATTCCTTCCGGCCAGACCAGAGCCTTCTCCACCAGTTGAAAAATGTGTTTGACCTTGAGGCCGAGATCAAACTCCTTGCTGATGTCGTTCAGTTGGTCGTAGCAGTTATGGCAGGGCGCGCAGCAGATCTCAGCGCCGGTGGCCATCATCTGCTCGGCTTTGAACTTGCCCTTCTTCAACCGGTACTCCTTGATCTCCTTGCCCATCGCCAGGGCCCCGCCGCCGCCGCCGCAGCACAGGTTGTACTCGCGGTTCGGCCACATTTCGACGAAGTTCTCGCACACCAGGTCGAGGACGTACCGCGGCTCGTCGATCACGCCGCCCTTGCGGACCGTGTTGCACGGGTCGTGCACGGTGACCACTTCGGTGTTCTTGGACCTATCGACCTTGATCTTGCCGTCCCGGAGCAACTCGGCCAGGAATTCGACCATGTGCAGGATCGGGAAGTCCGTCTTGATCCAGTGCTGCGCACCGAACTTGAAGGCCCAGTAGCCGTGACCGCACTCGGTGCAGACCAGCCGCTTGCAGCCCAGCTCCTTCATCGCATCAACGGTGATCTGCCAGATCTTGGTGGCCTCGTCGTCGCGGCCGTTGAACAGCCCGAAGTTGGTGACGTCGAAGGCCTTGGTCGAAAGCGTCCAGCTGATTCCGGCCACCAGGAAGATCTTAGACCAAGTCTTGATGTCCTCCGGGTAGTACTTGACCTCCCGGGGGTGCGGGATGAACAGGATCTCGGCACCCTGCACGTCGACCGGGATCTTGTAGTTCGGGTCACCCAGCTCTTCCTGCAGTTCCTCCTGCATCCAGTCGACCGTGTCCAGGAACTCTTCCACGGTCACGCCCATCTGGTTCCCCGTCTCCAGGTGTGTGTCCGCCACCTGCTGCAGGGTACCCGGTGAGGTAAGGCCGAATTTGCCACGCAGGCAGCGCACCACGTTCGGCATGACGATGCCCATCGGGCAGTGCATGGTGCAGCGTCCGCAGGCCGTACAGACCCAAATGAACGGATCGGCCAGGGCCTCTTCCTTCAGGCCCAGCACGATCTTACGCATGAACTTGCGCGGATCGGAGTTGTCGTGCACATCGCTGAAGATGCAGCCCGCCGCGCAGGTTCCGCAGCTCAGACAGTAGTTGAAATCCATCTTCGTCGCCTGCGGGACGATTCTTTCCAGAATCTCGTCCCTGAACTTGGGGTCGGCAACCTTATTCAAAGTTAGGGCTTCCACACTTATCCCTCCACCACCTGAATTTGGAGCCCCGTCCGGGCC
>JACUUW010000171.1 GCA_014859075.1 Desulforudis sp. | reverse complement strand
TGACATTGAGCGGGAAATCGATGCGGAAGAAGATCCGCCCCAGCCAGGAGGCCAGCGCCACCACCGCCAGGTAGACCAGCGCGTACTGGGAGGGCCGCAAGCCGAGGTTGGTCCGGGCCAGCCCCTCGGCGAGGCGCCGGCCGGTGCCGGAAGCATCGAACCGCTCCCCCAACTCGGCCAGCGGACCCGGGCGCGGCCCGGCCCGGTAGTGCAGGAGGCGCTCCAGCCGCTGCCGCAACAAACGGCGGTGCGTGCGGTAGAAAACCCAGTGATAGACCCCGGCCGCTCCGGCCAGCACCGCCAGCCAGGCCAGCAGTCGCAGGAGCGACAGCGGTTCCAAGGTTCCCACCACCGTGGGCATGATCAACCCCACCTCCCGCCCGCCGCCTGAGCGCCGCGGTCCACCGGCGGGGTCGCTTTTTCCCCGTCCGCGCCCTGAGCGCCCGGAACGCCCGGAACACCCGGAACGCCCTGCAGGAACAGCGACTCCGGTACGGCCACGCCAAAGACCTTCATCCGCTCCAGCAGCGCCGGCACCGTTCCCGTGGGGTGAAAACCGCCGGCCACCCGGCCGTCCCCGCGCATACCGTGCCGCTGGAAACGGAACAGGTCCACCACCTGCGTCCGGCCCTCCCGAAACCCGTGGACCTCGGCGATGGACATCACCTTGCGCGAACCGTCCGACAGGCGCTCGGTCTGCAGCACCAGGTGGATGGCGCTGGCGATGTGTTCGCGGATGACCTGCACCGACAGATTGGCCCCGGCCATCAGCACCATGGCCTCCAAACGGGCGAAGGCATCCTCCGGGGTATTGGCGTGGACGGTGGTCAGGGAACCCTCGTGACCGGTGTTCATGGCCTGCAGCATATCCAGCGCTTCGTCCCCCCGCACCTCGCCCACGATGATCCGGTCCGGGCGCATGCGCAGCGCGTTGCGCACCAGTTGGCGAATCGGAATCTCGCCCCGGCCCTCCACGTTGGCGGGTCGCGCTTCCAGGCCGAGCACGTGCCGCCGGCCCAGGTTCAGTTCCGCCATATCCTCGATGGTGATAATCCGCTCCCCTTCGGGGATGAAGGAGGACAAGATGTTGAGCGTGGTGGTCTTGCCGCTGCCGGTCCCGCCGGAAATGAGGATATTCACCTTGGCTTTGACCGTCGCCTGAACGAACTCGGCCATGGCCTCGGAAAGAGACCCGAAGTGAATGAGGTCGTCCAACGTGAGCCGCTCCCGGAAGAACTTGCGGATGGTCAGCACCGGCCCGCTAAGGGACACCGGCGGGATGACGGCATTCACCCGGCTGCCGTCGGGTAAGCGGGCGTCAACCATGGGCGAACTCTCGTCAATGCGCCGCCCGATGGGGGCGATGATGCGGGAGATGATATGCCGGACGTGGGCCTGGTCCCGGAAGCGTACGTCGGTGAGCTCCAGCCGGCCCTGTCTTTCCGCGTAAACCTCTTCCGCGCCGTTAACCATGATCTCACTCACCGTGGCGTCGTTCAGCAACGGCTCCAAGGGACCGTAACCAACCGACTCGTTGAGGATCAAGGCCAGGAGGTTCTCGCGGTCAAGACGGGTGAGGATCTGCTTCTCCTCGGCCAGCATCGACTGCACCAGTTTGGACAAGGTCTGCTGCAGCTCAGCGCGCGGCAACGCGGTCAGCCGGTCCAGGTTCTCCTCCCGCAAGAGCCGCTCCCGGTAATGATCCGCCAGTTGCTCCAGATTCTTATTCAAATCAGCCTCCACCTCTCCTCGCTAGCCGGTCAACCGCTCCGCCAACGCCTGAAGGTCGCTGCCCACGGCCGTCCGGGCCTTCTTGCCGCCACCCGGCACCAAGGGCATCCCCAGGTTGACCGGCGTGCGAATGCGCCGGTAATCGGACCGGACCTGCCCGAACACCGGTAGTCCGGTCAGCTTGGCGATATCGTCCACCGAAACCTCCGCCAGCTTGTCCACCCGGTTCACCAGTAGCGAGGCACGCGTCTCCAACCCCAGACCGTAGTCCCCCAGGGCGGTCAGGGAGACCTGCAGCGCCCGGACGGACAGAACATCCGGGGTGACCACGAAAAGAATATGGTCCGCCTCGGCCACCCCGCCCAGCGTCCCCGGGTTGAGATCCGCGGGCAGATCGATCAGCGTCAGGTCGAAGGCCTCGCGGCAGGCCTGGACCAGGGCGGCCACCTCGTCGCGACCCAGCCGGTCGACCCAAGCGGTGGAAACCGGCGAGGCCAGCAGATGCACCCCGCTGGCGTGACGGACCGCCATATTGAGCAGGTGCTGTTCATTGAGTTCCAGCAACACCGGGAACAGATCGGCCAGAGTTTTGGCGGGCTCCATGTCCAACAGGACCTCGGCGCCCCCAAAAGACAGGTTCAAATCCATCAGAGCCACGCGCGACCGCCGCGACACCGCCGCCATGGCCAGATTGCCCGCCAGGACCGTCCGGCCCACACCACCCTTGGCGCTGTATACCGCCACCACCAAGCCGTTCGCGGTTCCCGCCCCGCCGTTGTCCCGGCGCGCCGGCGGGACCGATTTTCTTCCTTTTCGCCAGAACGCTTTTACTCCACCTACTTCCTTTACATTCTTCTTCCTCTACATTACGCATTACGCAACACGGTCCGTATCTATTGGGTTACCTCGCGCCGCAGCACCCGCAGGCTTTGCGCCGTATTCTGCAGGCGGATCAGACGCAAGGCATCATCCATAGAAACAGCCACCTGGATCACCGGCTGGTCTCGGCCTCCCTGATCGACCGCAAGCACCTCCAGACCCCCGAATACCAGCCGCGTCACGGTCTGGCCGTTCTCCACAAAAGCGGCGATGATATCCACCCGGTCGCCTACAGCTACCGCCTGATCGAAGAAAGTGTTGCCGCCACCCGCCAACGTCACCCGGCGCGTATCCTTGGGCAACTGCGAGATTTCGCGCAACACCGTGGAAGTAAGGATCTCCCCTTTCGGGAGCGGTATAATGGCCGCCGATTTGACGGCCTGTTCCTTGTCAGTGACAAAAGTGGGCTGCACAAACCGCCTGGGGATCGAGGTCGTCGTCAGCATCTCCTCGGTGATCCGCACCCGCGGCGGAATATCGCCACCCGCAACCAGCACGGTCACATATTCACCCATCTCCCGCTCCAGAGTCGTCGCCATTTGCAGGAACAGGTAAACCGCACTGCCCCCCAGAACCAGTGCCAGCGCGAGAAAAATCAGCGCCCGACGTTTGACTTCAATCATTAACAACCAGCCTCCCGAAAAACAAAACTAACTGGGCCTCACCAGCCCGAGCGGCTAAAATTTTTAGTTTTTAACCTTAGTCAATTTTAACATGGAATTTTTACGAATAGTGTCGAAACTATGGAAAAACACAAACAACCTTAATCCATTTTCAGGCGATAACAAAAGTGTGACAAATATGTACAGATTTTAAGCTTTCATTAAGGTTTCGTTAACTTGAATGCAATCTTCCCCTGTTAAACTGGAGGCAAAATCTCAGTGGTGCATTCTACTCGAAGGCCGGAATGAAGATCTTAAAAATACTTTTTCATCTTCTAATGGGAGGTGATGGTGCCACGGCAACATTTATTTAACATGCTGCGAAAATCCCAATTGAAGAAAACAAAAAGAAAGGATGTGAGATTGTAGTGTTAAGAAACAAGGTCCTCTTGGCCCTGGCCTTATCCCTTTCGGTCGTGTCTGTTGAACTTGACCTTGAGGCGGAGGTCCCGGGGAAAGGAGGTGGACATATTGAAAGAAAAACTTCAGGATGCTAGAGCCGGGAGCAATATGGCGTATGATGCAGAAACAAAGGGATCTGGTGGTAAGGATAACGAAAAACAGCTTCCGGCCGGGAAGGGCTGGTTAAAACGCTGGCGACCACGTCTTCCTATTATACTGGGGGGGCTGCTGGCACTGGCTGTGCTATCAGTTTGGGGAGCAAAGGCCACGTTAGCCAATACGGACCGCCCTGAGTATTGCCTCGGCTGTCACGTTATGGAAAATCACTATGAGAGTTGGTTCCACTCAGCCCATCAAATGGCGGTGACCTGCAGCGATTGCCATGTGCCACATCAAAACACGGCAGCCATGTTAGTGGCCAAGGGGATCGATGGTATGCGGGATTCATACCTCTT
>JACUUW010000170.1 GCA_014859075.1 Desulforudis sp. | reverse complement strand
TGCTGGGGGCCCGGATCGGTAAATACGGCAAAGACGGGACAGCGCGCGCCATTCCCGGCCACAACATCACGATCGGTGCCCTGGGGGTTTTCATCCTGTGGTTCGGCTGGTTCGGCTTCAACCCGGGCAGCACCTTGTCCGGCACCGACCTCAGTATCGCCCTGATTGCGGTTAATACCAACCTGGCTGCGGCGGCGGCAGCGGTACTGGCCATGGTCTTTAGCTGGCTGAAGTATGGCAAGCCCGACGTGACTTTGACGCTCAACGGCGCTCTGGCCGGTCTGGTGGCGATTACCGCCGGTTGTGCTTTTGTGAACCCCCTGGGGGCGGTAATTACCGGCGCCCTGGCGGGAGTAGTGGTGATCCTGGCCGTGGAATTCATCGACAAGAAACTGAAGATTGACGACCCCGTGGGCGCGGTGGCGGTGCACGGGGCGGCCGGGGCCCTGGGCACGATCGCGGTCGGTATATTTGATGTGGAAGCAGGACTGTTGTACGGGGGCGGGTTCCACCTGCTGGGCGTTCAGGCTCTGGGTGTGTTGGCGGTTTTTGCCTGGACCATGGGTATGGCCTTTATCCTGTTTAAAACCATTAAAGCTACCGTCGGGCTGCGGGTCAGCGCCGAGGAAGAGGAAATGGGTCTTGATCTGGGCGAACACTCTATGGAAGCCTACGGCGATTTCCTGTTGAAAAGCCCGCTAAATAACGGTATTTAACCAGATTTCGCTGGAAAAGTCACTTGGTGTTCTCCTGCCCGGCACTCAAGTCTTGAGTGCCGGGCACCTGCTCGTCAATGCCACTTTTTCAGCATCTAATTAACTAAGCAAAGCGAGGAAACTTGATACGTAAAGCGAGGGAGCTTGCTAAGTACGTAAAGCGAGGAAGCTTGCTAATAAGTAAAGCAAAGGAGCTTGTTAAATGAAAAGAATGGAAGTAATTACACGGTTACACTGGCGACTGATTGCGGCGCTGACAGTGGCGCTGACCGCCATGCCCGGTCTGGCCCTGGCCAGTGAGGAGGCGATCAGCCCGGCGGATACGGGATTCGTCCTGATTGCCTCCGCCATGGTAATGTTGATGGTTCCCGGTCTGGCACTTTTTTACGGCGGGATGGTTTCCAAGAAGAACGTAATTAACGTCTTGATGATGAGTTTTGCGGTTTTCGCTTTAGTTTCGGTAATCTGGGTATTGTGGGGTTACAGTCTGGCTTTCGGGACCAGTATCGGCAGCCTGATCGGTTCCCTGGAGTTTATCGGCTTCAAGGGGGTCGGCATGGACCCGAACGGCACTCTGCCCCACAGCGCTTTCGCGGTGTTTCAGATGATGTTCGCGGGCCTGACGGTTGCGTTAATCTCCGGTGCTTTGGCCGAAAGAATGCGTTTCAGCGCCTGGCTGATCTTTGGGGCCCTCTGGGCGACGTTCGTTTACTCGCCGGTTAGCCACTGGGTCTGGGGCGGCGGTTGGATTGGGGCAATGGGTGCGCTGGACTTTGCCGGCGGTACGGTGGTCCATATCAACTCCGGGGTGGCCGGACTGGTGGGCGCCCTGGTACTGGGGGCCCGCAAGGGTTACGGAAAGCGGCCCATGCCGCCGCATCACCTGCCGATGGTGCTGCTCGGCGCCGGGTTGCTATGGTTTGGCTGGTTCGGCTTCAACGCCGGCAGCGCGTTGGCGGCCAACGGACAGGCGGCCAACGCCTTTTTGGTCACCCAGGTGGCAGCGGCGGCTGCGGCTCTGGCCTGGATAGTGGCCGAATGGGCCCGGCACGGTAAGCCGACCGTGTTGGGTGCGGTCTCCGGTTCGGTCGCCGGCCTGGTTTCCATTACGCCGGCGGCCGGGTTTGTCGACCCGCTAGGGGCGATCGCCATCGGTGTGGGCGGTGGACTCCTGTGCTTCTTTGGGGTCACGGTTCTCAAGCAAAAGCTCGGCTATGACGATTCGCTGGACGTTTTCGGTATCCACGGCCTCGGCGGCACTTGGGGCGCCCTGGCGACCGGTATCTTCGCCACCTCCGCGATCGGTGGCCATGACGGCCTCCTGTACGGCAACCAGGGGCAACTTGGAATTCAGGCGATCAGCGTGGTGGCGACCTATTTGTTTTCCGGAATTATGACTTTCGGCATCCTTAAGGTGGTTGGTGTAATCGTACCGCTCCGGGTGACCGAGAACGACGAGGATACCGGCCTGGATATCTCCCAGCACGGTGAGAATGCTTACAGTGACGTTATCAGCGGCGGCAGTATGCTCGCCCGGGAAGCACAAGGGATTCCGGCGACGGCGCAGGCGCGCGAAACCGTTTCCTCACCAAGCCTGGGCGGCTGATTCAGTGACCGGTCTTCAGTCGTAAGAAAAATTTATATCAGGGCGAAGAGGCCCTTGTACGAACCTTGGAGTTCGATGCAGGGGCCTCTTTTCTATTCTATTAAAAATCGTTATAAAGGTACGTCTTCTTTCGTAAAGAGTGGCTCGATTATCTGCAGAAGGAGCGATCACGATGCTAACCATCATCGATACTACCCTGCGGGATGGGGAACAGGCACCGGGCTTGGCCTTTTCCGCCGCCGAAAAAATGCGGGTCGGGAAGCTCTTAAGCGCCCTCGGGGTGGACATTATCGAGGCCGGTATTCCGGCAATGGGGCGTGTGGAGCAAGAGGCGCTCTATCGGCTGGTACAGGCCGGCCTTCCGGCGGCGATTGCTTCCTGGAACCGGATGCACCCGGCGGATGTTGACGCCTCACTGGCTTGTGGCGTAAAATTTGTGCACCTTTCGGCGCCGGTATCTGATCTGCACCTGGAGCACAAGCTCCGCAAAAGCCGCTCTTGGGTATTGGGCCGGATGCAGGAGGTGGTGGCCTATGCTCGAAGTAAGGATTGCCGGATTTCGGTCGGTGCCGAAGATGCTTCACGCGCCGACCCCGATTTTTTGGTTACCTATGCGCAGGCCGCACAGGACGCTGGGGCCGAAAGAATGCGCTTTAGTGATACCGTGGGGGTTTTAGACCCGTTCCGGACCTACGGGCTGATCCGGCGGCTGGTAACCGGGCTGGCCATCCAGGTGGAGATGCATGCGCACAATGATTTCGGCCTGGCGACCGCCAATACCCTGGCCGCTGCACGGGCGGGGGCGGGAGCGGTTAGTGTGACGGTGAACGGCATCGGTGAGCGGGCGGGAAACGCCAACCTGCGGGAGGTGGCCCGAGCAATCCGCCAGTTCTGCGGGATTGACCTTGGTTATGATGCAGGAGTATTAGCTTTGCTGGAAGAACTAGTGTTTACGTTAAGTGACAGTAACCGCAATGTTTCTGGAATCATGGAGGCGATTTAGCATTGAAATCCGGGAAAGGTGCTCAGGCACTGGTAATTCAGAATGTCGCGATTGAAGGGGTTGGCATTCTCGGGCCCGCTATGCGTGAGGCGGGTTGGGAGCTGGATACCAGATTGATGGAAGGCGGGAATGGCTACTTACCGCCAACTTTGAGCGGATATCAGGCCCTGATCGTCCTGGGTGGGCCGATGAATGTTTACGAAACGGATACTTACCCTTATCTGCAGCAGGTGGACGAACTGGTGGCGCAGGGTCTGGAGACCGGCATTCCCATGCTCGGTCTTTGCCTGGGCGCCCAGCTCCTGGCCAAAAATCTGGGCGCGTCGGTGGTACGCAATCCGGTCAAGGAAATCGGCTGGTATTCGGTGCAGCTTACGGAGGCCGGAACCGGATCGCCGCTTTTTGCGGGACTTCCGGAACGTTTTCCGGTGTTCCAGTGGCACGGGGATCGGTTTCATATCCCTCAGGGCGCCATGCACTTGGCGACTGCACCGGATTGCGCTGAACAGGCCTTCTCCTATAATGATCGGGTCTTTGGCCTGCAGTTCCACCTGGAGGTGCCCACCGAAATGATCAGTACCTGGCTGGATGTTTACCACGACGAAATCGTCGAATTTGGCGGTCCGACGGCGGCTGAGGGGATTATGCACGATACCCGGAACTTGGAAATGGCCCATTACCGGCGGGCGCGGCAACTGGCTCAGAACTGGCTGGCAATCTGCAATCGGTAACTGTTGTTGTAAAGGGGTAATACCGGGTGTCCCAACTTAATAATCCGCTGGAGATTTACCGGTTTCTGCAGCAATCAAATTGCAAACAATGTCAA
>JACUUW010000169.1 GCA_014859075.1 Desulforudis sp. | reverse complement strand
AAGGCAATCCGGCCGGTGGTCAGAATAAACGGGTAATCAGCATCCGGTTCCTCCTGGGGCGGCTTGAACTCTACCGCGCTTAGTTTTCCCTCCCCTCTTGTAAAAGCTTTGCCATGCAAAACAGGCGTGCCCGGGTGGTCCTCGGCTGGGCACGGCCATTGCAGCCCTTCGATACCGAGTCTTTCGTAAGAGATACCCTTGTACTGCGGGGTCACCTTGCGGATCTCGGCGAAAATGGCCGCCGGGCTGTCAAAGTCGAAGCCGCCGAAACCCATCTTCTTGGCCAGTTGACAGACGATCGCCCAGTCCTGTCCAGCGTTACCGGGCGGATCAACAGCCTTTCTGATCAACTGCACCCGCCGCTCGGTGTTGGTGTAAGTGCCGTCCTTCTCAGCATAGGAGGCCGCCGGGAAGACCACGTCCGCCAGCTCGGCCGTCTCGTTCAGGAAGATGTCCTGGATGATCAACAGGTCGCAGCGCTCCAGGGACTCTTTCACGTGGTGGATGTCGGGGTCGGAAACCATGGGGTTCTCACCCATCACGTACAGCGCCTTGAGCTTGCCCGCGTGTGCCGCGTCGAGCATGCCGGTGACGGTGAGCCCGACCCGACCCGGAATCGTGCATCCCCATACCTGCTCAACGCCACCCCGTTTGGCCTCGTCGATGACCGGCTGGTAACCGGGAAGCACGTTGGCCAGGGCGCCGACGTCGCAGCACCCTTGTACGTTGTTCTGGCCGCGCAAGGGGTTGACCCCCGTGCCGGGCCGCCCGATGTTCCCGGTGAGCATCGCCAGGTTGGCACAGGAAAGAACGTTATCCACACCGGTGGTATGCTGGGTGATGCCCATGCAGTAAAGGATGGAAGAGGCTTTGCCCCGGCCGTAAGTCCGGGCCATCTGAATTATGTCCTCCGCCGGAATACCCGTGATCTCGGCCGCCTTCTCGGGTGGGTACTGGTCAATCATCTCCTTGAAGGCATCGAAGTTCTCGGTGCGGGAACTGATGAACTCGTTGTCCTGCAGTCCCTCGCTCATAATTACGTTCATCATCCCGTTCAGCAGGGCTACGTCGGTACCCGGTCGTTGCTGCACGTGAAGGTCGGCAAATTGCGCGATATGTATCTTCCGCGGGTCGGCTACGATTACCTTGGCACCTTTTTCCTTAGCCCTCATTACTCTGCGGGCAACCAGCGGGTGGTTTTCCGTGGTATTGGAGCCAATGATGAAGATACAATCCGCCTGCTCAATATCCGCGATCGAGTTGGTCATTGCACCACTGCCAAAAGCTTGCGCCAGACCGGCGACAGTGGAGCTGTGTCAGAGCCGGGCGCAGTGGTCGACGTTGGGGCTGCCCAGGTAACGGCAGAACTTCTGCAGTACGTAGTTTTCCTCGTTGGTGCACTTGGCCGAAGCCAGGAACCCGACCGCATCGGCCCCGTGCTCCGCCACAATGCCCTTCAACTTGTCAGCCGTGAAATCAAGCGCCTCATCCCAGGATACCTCCACCAGTTCCCCATTCTTCCTGATCAGGGGACTGGTGAGACGGCCGGGATGGTGTACGAACTGGTGGGCCGACCAGCCTTTCAGACAAAGCTTGCCTTCGTTTATGGGGTGTCTTTCCCACGGTTCCACGCCGACGACCTTTTCGTCCTTGACGATCAGCAACATTCCGCATCCCGTACCGCAATATGGGCAAATACTTGGTACCAGTTTCAACTAGCTCACCTCCCTCCAAAAAGTGTACTGTCGTCAGACTTCTCCTTTTCGTCGAAACCGAAAAGGGGCGGCAGATCGGCGTTGATGCCCGGGGTGAATCCGAACACGGCCGACAGTTCTTTATTAAGCATGTGATACAGTTTGGAGATGGGGATTCCCATCGGGCAGGCCGCCTCGCACTGACCGCAGTTCAAACAGGAGTCGGCCACGTGGGCCAACCTGGTCAGGTGAAAAAGCCTGGCCGGGGCGATTTCACCGCCGCGCACCAGACCCCGGTCCGCTTCCAGAACGCAGTCCTTGCAGTAGCAGAGCGGGCAGGAGTTGCGGCAGCCGAAACACTTGATACACTTGTCAAACTGGCCGAACCAGTATGCCAGTCTCTCGGCGGGGGAGGCGTGCTGCAGTTCAAAGGCCGCCGCCTGTTCGGCCAGGGCAACCTGCCGGGCCGCCTCAGCATCGAAAATTTCCTTGGACGGAGACAATTCCTCAAACGAACCTGTCCCCAAGGCCTGGGCACCCTTGTCCCCGGTTGCCTCCACCAGAGTCCCGTCCTCAGCCAGAACACAGCTCAAATCGGCCATAAACGGTACCCGGTACTCACACCGCAAGCAGTTCTGACGGTCCGGGGTTTCGGAGCAGGCGATACCGACGGTGAGCAGGTCGGCCTCGTTCAAACCATTCCTCTTACGGAGTTCGAGGAGCGCCCGGATGTCACAGGTCCGCCCAATGACCGCCAGCTTTCCTTCCCCGTAGTCCCGTACAAACCTGGAAAGACTGTAGGGCGCGTAGGCATTCAGCGCCATATTCCCCACGTCGTCCGCTTTGTCGATGAAGGCCGGCAGCAAATCCTCTTCATCCAGGCCTTTCGCAAAGGTGAGTACCCGGTCCACCAGACCGGAAGCCAGCATCGCCCGCGCCAATTCCTGGATGGCGCCGCCTCCCGCCTCGGAACGCAGCTTCGCGTTTTTCACGGCTATAAACTTCTTCATGCTGTTTTCACCACCGGACTTGGTCCCAGCGCCTTTACTTCTTCGACAAATTCGGCGATCACCCGGGCAAACTTGGTCCCCTCGGCCGAGGAGATCCACTCGCAGCGCACCCGCCCGGGCTCAATACCCACCGTGTCAAGGAGTTGGCGGACCATATTGTACCTTCTCCGTGCAAACATGTTGCCACTAACATAGTGGCAGTCGCCGGGGTGTCAACCGCCCACCAGAACGCCATCCGCGCCCTGGAGCAGCGCCTGGAGCACAAAAGTCGGATCCACCCTGCCAGAACACATTACCCGAACAATGCGTACGTTGGGAGGGTATTGGAGCCTGGACACACCGGCCAAGTCAGCGCCTCCGTAGCTACACCAGTTACACAAAAAGCCGATGATCTTCGGTTCGAAATTTGCTGTCTCCACTTCGTCCCCCCTCTTTCGCTAAGACTTTGGTTGTAGCTGATACACTTGGATTACCCGGCCTTCCACCCCCCTTCCCAAAAATCCTGTTGGAATAGACGACTTAATTTTATTTTGGACATATGCCCAGTTTGGGCACGAAAAATGCCCCCTTGCCAGCGACTTTTTGCTTACTTGTCCTAAGCCCCGTCGCCGGCAGAAACGTCAGAAACACATGGACTTGTTGATCCGGTAGCTGTGCGGGAATCCAATTACCAGGTTCGAGGAACCGTTTTTCCGGAAGGAAACCTGGCTTCACTTTGCCCGGATCAATCAGAGAAGCTCTGGGGGAATGGTTTTAGTCTGGCATGCGCCTCCTTGGCACTCCGGAAATACAAACGTTTATCACAAAGTACACCGATTTTTCAGGCAATTGCTTAGCCTCCAGTAGGCCATTGTCTCGTTTTTACCTGATATAATAACCAACCGTACTTGTAACTGAGGTAACAAAGCTCAAGGCCGTAGCCTGGTTTTCCCTTAGTTTCTATGAGATTTTTCTGCCTATGATGCATTTCCTCCTGCATCTGGTTTCCTAGCAGCAATCACAATTGGTTATATGAACTATTGCTTATCCGCTATAATACGGCGTTATTCAAGATGTGCAAACATAGAACAGGCTTGGGTTGTCTGGTGAATTGGGCCCCATCTTAGTCATCCAGTGTTGTGGAAGCTATAAAATCAATTCTGTACGAGTTTTATTAACCTGCTGCTTGACAGTCAGCAGGGAGGCCAGGTCGGCTGCTTTCATGCCTCCGGGAAGAGTGAGATCCGGGGCAAGTTCCGCCAGGGGCACCACGACAAACGCCCTGTCGGCCAAGCGGGGGTGCGGTATTTGCAGGTCTGGGTCTTCAATTTTCCAGTTTCCATAGAGGAGAATGTCCAGATCAATGACCCTCGGGCCCCAGCGTTCCGCCCGGACCCGGCCGAGCTTCTCCTCGATTATCCGCAAACGGTCTAGCAGTTCCCGGGGGACGGTGGTGGTTTCGATTTCCA
>JACUUW010000006.1 GCA_014859075.1 Desulforudis sp. | reverse complement strand
TCCTTGTCCTGCATAATTCTCTCCCTTATCGTAGAGATTTGGGCAAGGACTACCTATATCTCTATTATAAGGGATTTTCCTTTGTTTGTCGAGATTATGGCCCATTATTAAGGTATTTTGAGCAGTTACTTGTTCATTTGCAACTTGACAATCACATGTCATGTTTATGCAACGCTACTGGGTCAGACCCCTAACTTAACGAGCAATCAGCATATCCGCGGCAGGGGGGCACCGGCCAGCAAATCCAGGTATTTGGTGCCGCCTAGGGCCGTTTTCAGGAACACGTCGCCCCTGCCGGACTTCACCTCGCCGATGATCCGGGCCTCCCGGCCCAGTTCGTCTGACCGCATCAACGACAGCGCCTCCTCGGCCTCTTCGGGCGCGACCACGGCCAGAAACTTCCCTTCGTTCGCCATGTACAATGGGTCCACGCCCAGCATCTCGGCCGCGCCCCGGATGGAAGATCCGACCGGGATTTCCGCCTCGTTCAACCAGATGTCCACTCTGGAAGACACCGCGATCTCCTTGGCCGAGGTGGCGAGTCCTCCCCGGGTCAAATCACGCATCAGCTTGACGCCGTCGAGTTCGGCCAGCAGCCGGCCCGTAATCCGGTGCAGCGCCGCGCAGTCGCTCACCACCTGTTCCCCGAAGCCGAAACCTTCCCGCACGGCCAGCACGGCCATACCGTGGTCGCCCATGTTCCCGTTCACCAGAATTCGGTCGCCGGGGGTCAAACGGTGGTAACCAAGGTCCACACCGGGAGAAATCACGCCCACCCCGGTGGTGTTGACAAAAATGCGGTCCAGGTGGCCCCGGCCCACCACCTTGGTGTCGCCGGCCACGATCTCGATCCCGGCTTCCGCACAGGTCCGGGCCATGGAGACGGCCACCCGCTCCAGGTCGGCGAGCGGAAACCCTTCCTCGATCAAGAAGGCCACCGTAAGATAACGCGGGTCGGCCCCGCTCACCGCCAGGTCGTTCACCGTGCCGCAGACGGCCAGCTTGCCGATGTCGCCACCCGGAAAAAACGGCGGGTCGATGACGAAGGAGTCGGTGGTGACCGCCATCCGTCCCTCCCCGACCGGGAACGCAGCCGCGTCGGTCAACTCCCGAAGCAAACGGTTTCCAAAATGGCGCAGAAACAAACCGGTGACCAGGTCGTGAGTCAGCCGCCCCCCGTCCCCGTGGGCCAGCAGGATTACTTCTTCATTCTTACTACCACTCGCCACCCCAAGACCTCCTCTGGATTCAGCACTTTTAAGTTAGGGGTCAAAGTTAGGGGTCAGGACCCTTTCTTAAAGGACCCTTTCTTAATTTTTTGCCTCCGGTATCTTCAGGCCGCGAAAAACGAGCATGGCGCGAAAGGCGCGGCCAAGAGAGAAGCGAGGTGTGAGAAGTTGGAAGTCATCGTACTTCGTACCTCTCACACGCCAGGCGAAGTTTTGCAACGGCCTCAACTACTCCTCCGTTCGTACTGGTAATAAGCGGCGCAAGCGCCCTCCGATGACACCATACACGGACCCACCGGGTCGGTCGGCGTGCAGGCGGTGGCAAACAGCTTGCACTCCCGGGGGGTGAGCTTGCCTTTCAGCAGATCCCCGCAACGGCACCCTTTCGGGATCCGCGGTTCGGCCACCTCGGGCGCAAATCTGGCCCGGGCGTCGAAATCACGGTACTCCGGCTTCCACTGCAGCCCGCTGCCCGGAATGACCCCGAAGCCCCGCCAGGAAACGTCGTCAATCTCAAAGCACCGGTCGAGCATGGCCTGGGCCCGCGGGTTGCCCTCCTCCTTCACCACCCGGGTGTAGCCGTTCTCCACCCGGGCCTCGCCCGCCAATACCTGCTTCAGCAGGCCGTAAAGCGCGTCCACGATGTCCAGCGTTTCAAAACCGCTGATCACCGACGGCAATCCGTAATCCTCGGCGATGAAGTCGTAGACCCGCCGTCCGATGATCGCCGAGACGTGGCCGGGCAGGATGAAGCCGTCGAGCTGCGCCTCCGGATCGGCGAGCAGGGCGTGCAGCGCCGGGGGAACGACCTTGTTCGCCGAAAATACGGTGTAGTTCTTCAAACCCAGCGCCTGGGCCTGGGCCACACTCAGGGCGATGGTCGGGGCCGTGGTCTCAAAACCGACACCCAAAAAAACCAACTGCCGGTCCGGATTGTCCTGCGCCCACCGCACGGCGTCCGCCGGTGAGTAAAACACCCGGATGTCGGCGCCCCGGGCCTTTTCCCTTTCCAACGAGGTCCGGCTTCCGGGCACGCGCACCATGTCGCCGAAAGTGCCCACCGTCACTCCCGGCAGGCGCCCGAAGGCCACCATGGTGTCGATGTCCCCGTAGTCGGTCACGCACACCGGACAACCCGGACCGCTGCGCAGCTCCAGTTTCCCGTCCAGGAGACCCCGCAAGCCGGCCTTGGAAATGGCCACGGTATGGGTGCCGCAGACCTCCATGAACACCGGCGGCCGGCCCAGCCGCTCCCGGGCCTGATCGGCCAGCGCCGCCACCCGTTCCAGCAGGGCCCGGCCGATCTCCGGGTCACGAAACCTGTCCAGGATATGCATCTTTCAAAATCTCCTCCCACAGCTCCAGCCGGATCTTGGCCTCTTCCACGTCGAGTTTCTCGATGGCGTAGCCGGTGTGCACGATCAGGTAGTCCCCGCGCGACACCTCACCGACCAGGAAGGTGCTGATCTCCCGCCGCACCCCGAAAACCTCGATCACAGCGCTGTCCTTTTCCGGATTCACTTCCACCACGAGACCCGGTATCCCTAGACACATCGCTTCCACCTCCGGTATGCTATCATGGACTGTCCCAGGCAAAGGCCCCCGTCGTTGGCCGGCACCCGCCGGTGCGTCAGGACGCGGAACCCCTCCGCGGGCAGGGTTTCCCGCGCCCGCTGGAAAAGATAGCGGTTCTGCCAGGTGCCGCCGCTTAAGGCCACGGTCTCGAGCCCCGTCGCCGCGCTCACCCGGCGCACGGCCTCCCGCACCATCTCCAGGACGGTGTTGTGGAAACGGGTGGCGATCACGGCCGCCGCCGCGCCCCGCTCCAGGTCCTCCACCACCCCGGCGATCGTGCCGGACGCCGAAATGACTCCCTCTTTAATTGAATAGGAATAGGGCGGCAGTTCCCGGCCCCGGGCGTCCTCCAGCACCAGTTCGCCCAGCTCAATGGCCGCCTGCCCCTCGTAGGTGCTCCGGGTGCATACCCCCGCCAGGGCCGCCACCGCGTCGAACAACCGGCCGCAGCCCGCGCTGGGCGGGGTGTTGAACCCCCGCGTCAGCATCCGCTGCACCACCTCCAACTCCCGGCCCCGGTCCCCGAACCGCCGCTCGGCCGCTGCGGCGCCCTCCTCGCCCAGGTAGCTCAACAGGTAGGCGACCGCCGTCCGCCAGGGATGGCGCACCGCCGCCTCCCCTCCCGGCAGGGGCACCGGCGCCAGGTGGATTTCCCGGGTGAAATCCAGGTAATCCCCGGTAAGCACTTCAAACCCCCACAACGTGCCGTCCGGGCCGTAGCCGGTACCGTCCAGGATCACCCCGATCGCCCGCTCCTCCAGGCCGTTGTCGGCCAGGCAGGCGGCCAGGTGGGCGTGGTGGTGCTGCACCGCGAACCGCGCCCGGGCCGGCATTTTTTCGGCCAGCCGCGACGAGCGGTAGTCCGGGTGCATATCGTAGCCGACGATCTCGGCCTCGATGTCCAGCAGCCGCTGGAAGCCCAGCAGGCTGGAAAACAGGTTCTCCTCACCCTCGATGCTGTCCAGCTCCCCGATGTGCTGGCTGACAAAAGCCCGCCCCTTTTTCAGGAGGCAGAAGGTGTTCTTCATCTCGCCGCCGATGCCCAGCACCACCGGGCCGTCCCCGGTCGGCACCGGAACCGGTCCCGGCACGTAGCCCCGCGACCGGCGCAGCAACTGCACCCCGCCGTCCATCACCGCCGCCAGCGAGTCGTCGCAGCGGTTGACGATCTCCCGGTTGTGCCGGAGAAAGTAGTCGGCAATCCCGCCCAGTTCCTCCAGGGCCCGGGCGTTGTCTTTGGCCAGCGGCAACTCGCTGTAGTTTCCGCTGGTCATCACCAGGAGGTCGAACGGCCCGCCGAACACCAGGAAATGGAGCGGGGTATATGGCAGCATCACCCCCAGGGTTTGAAGCCCCGGCGCCAGTTCGGCCGGCAACCCGGCGTCCGGCCGGCGCCGCAACACCACGATCGGCGCCTGGGGTGAAGCCAGCAGTTCGGCCTCCGTCTCGTCCAGGCGGCAGTAACGCCCGACCGTCGCCAGGTTCCGGGCCATCACCGCGAACGGCTTGGCGTCGCGGCCTTTGCGCCGCCGGAGCTCACGCAGGGCCTCCGGGTTCCGGGCGTCGCAAACCAGGTGAAAACCACCCAGGCTTTTCAGGGCCAGGATGCCCCCCTGACCCAAGATTTCCCAGCAGGCCTCGGCCCACTCCCCCGGCACCGGCCGGCCCTGAGCATCCACCAGTTCCACCGCCGGACCGCACACCGGACAGGCCACCGGCTGGGCGTGAAAACGCCGGTCGGCGGGGTCGTGGTACTCCCGGGCGCACTCGGCGCACATCGGAAAAGCGGCCATCGAGGTCTTCGGCCGGTCGTAAGGCAGCTCCCGGACAATGGTGAACCGCGGCCCGCAGTTGGTACAGTTCGTAAACGGATAAAGGTGGTGGCGGTCGGCCGGATCGAAGGTCTCCCGGGCGCAATCCGGGCAAAGCCCGACGTCCGGGGGCACCAACGCCTCGATCTCCTCGCCGCCCGTGCTCGCGATAATCTCAAACGCGGTGTAACCCGCAGGGGGCAGGGATTCCCAGGCGACTTCCTCGACTTGGGCCAGCCGCGGCGGGCTCGTCCGTACCGTCTCCAGGAAACGGTCCACGACGTCCCGCGGCCCCTCGGCCTCCACCACCACGCCCCGCCCCGCGTTCAGCACACTGCCGTGTATCCCGCAGGACTTGGCCAGGTTGTAGACAAAAGGCCGGAAGCCGACGCCCTGGACGGTACCCCGGACCGTTATCCGGTAGCGGACCGTTTCCGCCGCACGATGTCCCCGAGCCATGCACACCACGCCTCTAAGCCCTCGCCGGTGGTGGCCGAGGTCACAAAAATACGGGTATCCGGGTTGATCGTCCGGATCTCCTCCCGCACCTTATTCATATCAAAATCGGTGTACGGAAGCAAATCACTCTTGTTGATCACCACCGCCTGGGACTCCCGAAACACCAGCGGGTACTTCTCCGGTTTGTCGCCGCCCTCGGCCACGCTTAGAAGCGCCACCTTGTAGTCCTCGCCCAGGTCGAACTCGGCCGGGCACACCAGGTTGCCGACGTTCTCGATGAACAAAAGGTCCAGGCCGTCCAGTTCCAACTGGTCGAGCGCCCGTCCGACCATGTTCGCGTCCAGGTGGCAGAGCCCCGCGGTGTTCACCTGCACCACCTCGGCGCCCTGGCCCGCGATCCGCTCGGCGTCGCGGGTGGTGTAGATGTCCCCTTCGACCACCCCGATATTGAACTCGCCCCGCAGGCTTTGGATCGTCTTTTCCAGCAGGGTCGTCTTCCCGGCTCCGGGGGAACTGATCAAGTTCACGGTCGGCAGACGGTTCAGGCGCTCCCGGTTCTCACGGGCCACCTGCTCGTTGGCCCGCAGTATCTTCTGGGCCATCACTACCTTCACGGGCATCTTCCTTTCCATCGTCACCTTCGAAATAATCTATATACAGCTCCTGACCGGAGACGATCTCGGCGCGGGCGCCGCACTCCGGACAAAAGTATGCCAACTCCTCAACGACTGACTCGGCCCCGCAACGCGGGCACCGCAGCCTGACCGGCACCGATTCGATCTCCAGTTCGGCCCCCTCGAACATGGTTTCCGGGGACAGGACGGAAAACGCAAATTCCAGCGCATCGGGAATCGCGCCGTTCATGCGGCCGACCACCAGGCGCACCTTGGTCACCCGTTTGATGTTGTTCTCCCTGGCGGCGCGGCCGACCTCGTCGATCACCGTCTGGATCAGTCCGATTTCGTGCACGTACCCGCCTCCCCCAGCCAGCGTTCCACTTCCCGGCGCACCGCTTCGGCCGCCCGCGGTACGGCCCCGGCCACCTCGGGACCCAGCCCCATATGCCACGGCTCAACGGTGGCGACCGTAATCCCGATAATCACCACCTCGTCCGGCAACCCCTCCGGCATGGAATTCCGCCCGAATTCCAACGCGTCCCGGATGCCGATATCGTGCACCGAGAGTGGCGGCGCCTCCTTGCGGGGCACCTCCTCCTCCCGCCAGCGCAGCACCCGGCCGGGCGGCGTGCCTTCGGCCAGCACGGCATCGATGATGACCGCCTTGTCGTTCCCGAACATCAGGTCCAGCATCCCCAGTCCCGGAGCGCCGGCCTCGTAGAGGGTCACCCCGTCCGGGAACGGCTCCTTCTCCAGTTCCCGGAGCACTTCGACCCCTACCGCATCGTCACCGGCAAAGATGTTCCCGCAACCCAAAACCACGATCTTGATAAAGATGTTCCCCCTTCAGCCCGGGAAAAGGCGATAGACAACTTTCCCTTTTAACATGATCCCTTTTGGGGAATCCACCAAAAAAGCAGCCTGTTTCCCTTGTAGGATATAGTCAGAAGGTTATCCACCCAAACAAGCCGAATTTCATCCCGAGTGGTTGGTTAAGAAAGGGGTCTGACCCCTAACTTAATGCTAAGTTAATACGCTTTCGGATTTTGCTTTCTAGTATTCGCCATAAGGGGCCTTGATCCTCCGCCAAAACAAAATCAAAAGCCCTCCCGGACAACCAGAAGGGCTTTTGGGGAAAGGTCCCCGATTATTCTCTGCTCAGGGTCCTCACCAGTTCGCCCCTGCTGTCGTACACGTTGATCTTCAGCGGCAGTTCGCCCAGGATGGCGTGGGTTGCGCAACTGAAGCACGGGTCGTACGCCCGGAAGGCCATCTCCACCATGTTCAGCAGACCGTTGGTGATCTCCATCCCCGGCTTGATGAGTGAGGTTGCCGCCTTCTTGATCGCCATCGAAATCGGGGCGTTGTTGTTGGTGGTGCCCACGATCAGGTTGGCCTTCACCACGATGCCGTTCGAATCGGTAGCATAGTGGTGGGTCAGGGTGCCGCGCGGCGCCTCCAGGATGCCGACGCCTTCCTTCGGCGTTGCGGTCGGGATGGTCCGGATGTCCGGGCTGGTGATCTCCTCGTCCACGGCCAACTCCAGCAGACGCTCGCAGGCATACATCAACTCCACCAGCCGCGCCCAGTGGGTGGCCAGCACGAAGTGGGTCGGATGGCCCACGACCGAGACGAACTTCTCGTAAGCCTCCTGCGCCACCGGGGTGGCCATGCCGTCGCAGGCGTTGATCCGGCCCAGCGGGGCCGCCTGGTAGATGGCGGTGCCGGCGCCCTCGGTAAAGCCGGTCCAGCCGCGCTGCCGGAGGTACGGGTACTTCAGGTAGCTGTACGGCTCGACGTGCTCGGCCACGTAGTCCACGTACTCCCGCGGCGAGTACTTGAACAGTTCCTTACCCTCGGTGTCCACCACGCGGACCTTGCCGTCGTAGAAGTTGATCTTGTTATTCTCGTCCACCAGGCCCATATAGTTGGTGACCAGCTTATAGGCGTCGCCCACGACCAAGTCGACGTAGGCCTGGTTTTTCAACACCACATCGTCAAACAGCTGCAGGGAGAACTTGCCGAACTCCACGCAGGACTTGGCCATCTCCTCGACCTGCTTGCGCTCGTCCTCGGTGAGCCCCTTGCTCACGCCGCCGGGGAGGGTCCAGGCCGGGTGAGTGGCCTTGCCGCCCAGCATCGCCTGGATCTGCTGCCCATAAGCCCGGTGTTTGATCACCTCGCCGCCGATCTCCAGGCCCACCTTGCCGATCACGCCCAGAATGTTGCGGACGGCCGGGTCGGCGTCCGGGCCCATTACGAAGTCCGGCGCCGCCAGGGCGTAAAAGTGGGCGATGTGACTGTGGATCATGTGTGCACTGTAAAACAGCTCACGCAGTTTCTTCGCCGCCGATGTCGGCTCAACGCCGAACACCACATCCATGGCCTTACCCGAGGCCAAATGATGCGCGCTGGGTCAGACGCCGCAGATACGGCTGACGATCTGCGGGACCTCCTCCGCCGGCCGGCCCTCGCAGAACTTCTCAAAACCGCGCAGCTCCGGAATCTGGAAGTAACAGTTCTGGACGGCCCCCGCGTCATCCAGGAAGATCTCGATCCGGCCGTGACCCTCCAGTCTGGTGATGGGATCAATGGTAATCCTCTTCACTTACTTTGCCCTCCTTAATAGCGACCCGGGCAGACCATAGCGGTAAAAGGTACCCGCCGGATCGACTATTTGACTGATAATCCGGTCGGCCTCTTCGGGGGTGTCGGCGTCGACGATCGAGGCCAGGGCCGAGATGTACTTGGCGCCCTGGTCAATCACCCCATCGACCGGTCCGTAACAGCCGCGGCACGGCAGGTTGGCGCTCGTGCACTGGTTGCCGCAGCCGGCTCTGGTCACGGGACCCATACAGGTCAAGCCCTGCTCCAGGAGGCACTTTTCCGAATCGATCATGATCTCGTAGGGCCGGTAGAACTTCTTCACTTTCTTCTCCGTCTTCACCCGCTTGCATTCGTCGCACATGGTCTTGTTGGAACAGCCGACGAACGCGCCCTTGGGCGGCAGGGCACCGGAAGCGATGACCTGGACGACCGCCCAGATCTGGTCGGCCGTCGGGGGGCAGCCCGGCATGAAATAATCGACGTCGACGACGTCGGCCAGGCACTTGACGTCCTTGTAGAATTCCGGCAGTTCGAGTTCACCCTCGGGGACCGCGAACTTCGTCTGAGGAAAAACCCGCTCGGGGTTCTGGGTGGAATTGCTCTCGATGTAAACCCGTTCAAAAATGTCCTCGCGCCGCTTGAAGTTGGCCAGTCCCGGAATGCCGCCCGCGACGGCGCAGCTGCCGAAGGCCACCATCACCTTGCTCTTCTGCCGGAGAAGCTTGGCGATGTGCTCGCCCTCTGAATTCCTAATGGCGCCGTGGAACAGGCAGACGTCGATATACCCGTCCGCATAGGCTTCGACGTCGCTGTACTTGAAGTCAACGGCGATCGGCCAGAACACGATGTCGGCCACGTTGGCCACGTCCACGATTTTCTCGTTGATGTCCAGGATCGCCACGTCACAACCACCGCAGGCCGCGGCCCAGTAGGAAGCTAATTTCAGTTTACTCATCATTAACCCTCCCCACCGGCAGCGGTTTTTTGGTCCTGCTTAAACGGCCCGAGCTGCCGAACCTGTTCGGTGAATTCTTCAATCACCTTGGCGAACTTGGTGCCTTCCGCCGAGGAAATCCACTCCAACCGGACCCGCTGATCCTCGACGCCCAACTGTTCCAGCACCTTCTTCATCAACTGGTAACGCCGCATCGCCCGGTAATTGCCACTAACATAGTGGCAGTCGCCGGGGTGTCAACCGGCCACCAGGACGCCGTCGGCACCGTCGCTCAGGGCCTTAAAGACAAATTGCGGGTCGACGCGCCCGGAGCACATCACCCGGATAATCCTGGCGTTGGGAGGATACTGGAGCCTGGATACGCCCGCCAGGTCAGCCCCGCCATAGGCACACCAGTTGCATAGAAAGCCGATAATCTTCGGTTCAAAATCAGTTTTTACCATTCCCGCCCCTTCTTTCTTGAAGAGTTTGAAGACTTCGAGGGTTCCCCGCTGTGACGCCTGCTTCCCCGCTCTCACCTCCACTTGTGAAGATTTAAGATCGCTGCTTTCAAGTCGTGCGTGACACGCACGCGCACCTAAACCTCAAGCTGACTGGTTGACTCACGAATGAAGCGGGTCTCTCCGGAACCGAGCGGGTTGACGTGCACCGTCCGCACATCGCGCTAACTTGTCTGAATTTATTATTATATTCTAACAAAAACCCGGTCCTGTTTCAATTAGTTTGTGAAACTATTAGTCAACCCCTAATCCAAAATCCGGTGATCCGCCCGGCCAAAATGCGCTTGCCGTAGCTCACCATGTTTTTTAATTCGTCAAGACGGATCAAAATCCCTGCAAGAAAATAAGCAAGCGCCCCCAACAAAATATCAATGCCGACCCGGAGCAGAAGTCCCAACCCCGAACCCGGCAGAAACCCCCCCAATACCGAATCGACCCCGTACACCATAACACCCATCAGTCCCGCCGCCGCGAGCACCCCGGCACAGAAACGCAGCAGGTCGGACGTGATCAGCCCGGGCAAACGGCGGTGCAGGAGGTAGACCAGGATCACGGTGTTCAGCAGTGCGGTGATGGAGGTCCCCAACGCCAGGCCGGCGTGGGCCAGGTGACCGACCAGGGCGACGCTCGCCCCGAGCTTGACCGTCAGCGTCCCGATCGTAACAACAACCGGCGTCCGCATGTCCTGCATGGCGAAAAAGCCCCGGCTCACCAGCATCACCAAGCAGTGGCCGACCAGGCCGACGGCGAAGAACAGCAGGGCCGCGGCGGTCATTTCGGTGGCCCGGGCATCGAACAACCCCCGCTGAAACAGGAGGGTCACGATCGGCTCGCGCAAGATGACCAGCCCCGCCACGGCCGGCACCGTCAGCAAAAAGACCACTTTCACCCCGCGGCGCAGGGTGTGCGCCATCTCGGCCGGGTGCCCCTCGGCGATGTGCCGGCTCAGGGTCGGGAAAATGGCCGTGGACACGGCCAGCACGAACAGGCTCTGCGGCAGTTGGATCAGCTTGTTGGCGTAGTTCAAGGAGGCGATACTGCCCTCGGCCAGGCCGGAGGCCAGCACCCAGTCGATCATCAGGTAGACCTGGTTCACGGAAAGGCCCAGGGTGAGCGGCAGCATCAGGTAAAGCACCCGCTTCACCGCGGGATGCTTAAGGTTTAGTTCAAAAGAGTAGCGGAAACCGACGCGGCGCAGGGCGGGCACCTGGATCAAGGCCATGGTCGCGGCACCGCCCAGCACGCCGGCGGCCAGGCCGTAAGGCCCGTAGTACTTGCCCAGGAACAGGGCGCCGAAGATGATCACGATATTCAGGGCCGCCGAGCTGAAAGCCGGCAGGCCGAACACGTTGTTGGCGTTCAGGATGCCCATGAACAGGCCGGCCAGACTGAAAAAAATGATGGAGGGCAGCATGATCAGCGTCAGCTGGACCGAAAGCCGGAAGGTCTCGGGGGTGAAACCGGCACCCAGGAGGCCCACGATGACCGGCGCCAGGAACATCCCGACCACCGCCCCGGCCGCGGTGAACACGATCAGGGCGTTGGTGACCAGGCTGCAGAGCCGCCAGGCTTCCTCCCTCCGGTTCTGGGTGACGTATTCGGTGAAGATCGGCACGATCACGGTGGCCAAGGCGATGCCGGCCACGGCGTAGAAGATGTTGGGAATGGTGTACGCCACCAGGTAGGCGTCGGCGGCGTGCGTCGCGCCGAACCGGTAGGCGATGGCCGACTCGCGGCCCAGTCCCAGGATCCGCGAAATGGTAAGCATAACCATGACCACCACGGTGGCGCGCGCGACTACCTGCCCGGTTGACATGCCTAAAGACCTCGATGAAAAACAAGAATTCAGAAGTCAGAATTCAGAATAGAAATCACTGACACTGACAGACTTCTGGATTCTGAATTCTGACTTCTGAATTCTAATCTTAGCACTCGGTCCCCAGCCCGGCAAGGCTAAAAAAATACCGCCCCCGGGGGTCCGCACAGCGGGCGGTGTGATCCCACTTTACCTGATTTGTCATGCGATTTAGTTAGGCCGCCGATCACCCCGGGTGACCGGCGGCGGGCAGGAACACCCTGGAGACGGCCCCGGGGAAGCCGTTTTGCACATAGAGTCGACCCCCGTGCCGTTGAACGATGTGCTTGCAGGCGGTGAGGCCCAGCCCCTTCCGGTCGCCACCGAACGTCAAACCGGGCACGGCGACCTGCTCCTACAACTCTACGCCGACCCCGGGTCCGTTGTCGGCCACTTCCAGAACCACCCCCGTATCCACGGCAGCGGTGCGAAAGGTGACGCGCCCCCCCGTCCCGGCCGCCCGGAGCCCGTTCCGGGCCAGGTTTTCAACGGTCTGCCGGAGCAGATCCGCATTCCCCCGGACCGGCGGTAGATGCTCCTCCAATTCAAACCTTGCTTTCGCAGCAAATGCTTTAAATTCGGGCTGCATCCGGTCCCCGGCCCCGGCGACCACCGCGTTCAGGTCCAAATCGGCCCACGGCCAGTTGTGCGCCGCGGTCAGCGCCGCAAACTGGGTAATGATCGTGCTCAGGCCGTCGACCTCCCGCATAACCACGTCAAGGTAGCGAACCGCTTTCGCCGCTTCCCCCCCGAACTCCGCTTCCCCGGCCGCCAGCTTCTCCTGGGCCATCTGGGCGAAGCCACGGATTGCGGCCAGGGGGTTGCGTATCTCGTGCACAACGGTGGAAAACAGTTCCTTCACCATGTCGTCCGTGAACGGCTTTCCGAACACCTTAAGAACCGGATTGTTTTCCGTGGGGCTCAAGATGATCAGGTGACCCGCAAATCGCTCCCAGCCGTCGAACAAAGTCAGCTTCTCCACCCGCAACTCCGTGTCCAGAACGCACGTGACCCAGCTCACCGGCCACGTGGACCCGAACCGGGCGTGGCCCCCCGGAACCGACAGCGGGAGCCCGGCCTCCCCGAGCGGACGCCCGACCACAGACGCCGCCGAAACGCCCGTCAACACTTCGGCCCTCCGGTTGAAGACCGCGATCCGCCCCATGCTGTCCGTCCGAACCACACCCACCTGTACGACGTCGAAGACACTCCGTTCCGGAAACCTTTCCCAATCGCCGCCCTTTCCCGCTGATTGGTCCTCCAGGTCCAGGTCGAAAGCACGACCAGCCAAAACACGCCCCCCTTGATCGGCCAGGACCATGATCAGCGCTCAGGTCTCAGCCGCACAAATACCTAGTCTAATTTACCACCAGTGCGCTCAGCCATCAAACCCCATTTAGTGCATGTATTGGCGCATTATCGCTTAATATCGTTCCAATTTTGCCCACAATAACCTTATTTCGACATCAGAAGAAATCTGTACAGCTTCCCACGCCACCAAAGCCCGGATCCGCTTGCACGCCCGCGCCGGATGACTTAAAATGGGGAAAGCAGTAGGTTCACTCGTTGACTGACGTGAACAAAAAACACGAGGCCGGGCTTGCCCGGCCGGTTTTTCAAGGGGGAAAAACAGTGCCCGAGTGGAGAAAAGACCCGATCGCGGACCGCTGGGTGGTGGTCGCGCCGGAACGGAGCAAGCGCCCTTCGGACTTCCGGGTCCCACGCCGGGACCGCAAAGAACCGGGGCGTTGCCCGCTCTGCCCGGGACACGAGGCGGACACGCCGCCCGAAGTGCTGGCCTACGGGGACCCGGCCCGGCCTTCGGACACCCCGGGCTGGCGGGTCCGGGTGGTGCCCAACAAGTTCCCGGCCGTTCGGGACCTGCCGCCCGAGACGGGCCGCCGGGGTCTCTACGAATGGCAAAGCGGCGCGGGGCGCCATGAGGTCGTGGTGGAAACCCCGGACCACGTTCCGGACCTGGACGGGCAAAGCCCGGGGCAGGTCACCGACGTACTCCGGGCCTGGGCCGAGCGTTCCCGGGAATTGCGGCGCGATCCCCGTTGGCGGTACGTCCAGGTGCTTAAGAACACCGGGTGGAGTGCCGGCGCCTCCCTGGAACACACGCATTCTCAGATCATCGCCATTCCGTTCGTGCCGGCCGCGCTGAACCGCGAACTGGCGGGCATGGAAGCGTATCAGCAAGCCACCGGGCGCTGCGTCCTGTGCGACGCCGTGAGCCAGGAACTCACGAACCGGCGGCGACTGGTCCACGACGGTGGGAGTTTTGTGGCTTTCACCCCTTTCGCCGCGCGCTTCCCGGCCGAGGTCTGGATCGCCCCCCGGGAGCACGCGCCGGACTTCGCCGCCCTGGGAACCGCCCTGCTGCGGGCGCTGGCCGACACACTGCTGGCCGTGCTCCGCGGGCTGTCGCGGGCCCTGGGCGCTCCGCCCTACAATCTGGTCCTGCACACCGCCCCGGCCGGGGATGACCGGGCGGCGTATTTCCACTGGCACTTGGAGATTTCCCCCAGGCTCATTATCACCGCCGGCTTTGAGCTGGGCACCGGGTATTACGTCAACCCCCTGCCGCCGGAAGAAGCGGCCGCGTGGCTGCGCCGCGCCAACGAAACACGGGAGGAGCGATCATAGTGACCGAGAACAGAAAACCGCACCTCGGCGACTACATACCGGTCGTGGGTGAGGCCAAAGTCGAGGAACTGCTGCGGTTCGGCGAGGAACTGAAGGGCCTGAAACTGCAGCAGATCAACTCGGCCCGCCACGGGGGCGGGGTGGCCGAAATGCTTATTTCCCTGATTCCCCTGGAGGAATCACTCGGCCTGAACGTCACCTGGGACGTCATCACGGGCGACCCGGCCTTCTTTTCCTACACCAAAACGGTCCACAATTTCCTCCAGGGCAAGCCGGGGTCGCTGGACCTCGTCGGCGCCAAGGCCTACTGGGACACCAACCGGAAAAACTACGCGCTGGTGAACGAACAGGCCGACGTCGTGCTGGTGCACGACCCCCAGCCGGCCGGGCTGATCACCTTTGTGCCGGACGATGTGCGCCGCCGCCAGAAGTGGATCTGGCGGTGTCATATCCAGACCTCGCGGGACGCCTGCCTGCTGATGAACCCGGTCCGGTCCCTGATCGAGCTCTACGACGTGGCGATCTACTCCTCCACCAGGTACTGCACCTGGGACATCGCCCCGTTCATCATTCTGCCCTACATCGACCCCCTGTCGGAAAAGAACCGCGATCTGACCGAGGCCGAGATCCAAACCGTTCTGGACCGGCACGGCGTCGGGGACCTGACCGAGAAACCACTGATCACCCTCGTCTCCCGGTTCGACCCGTTCAAAGGGCACGCCTTCGCCATCGAGAGTTTCCGGCAGGTCCGCGCCAGGCGTCCCTGCCAACTGCTGATGGTCGGGGGCACCGCCGGCGACGACCCGGAAAACGAGCTGATCCTGGCCGAGATCAAGGAGAAGATCAGCGGGCTCGAGGACGTCCGGGTGCTCAACCTGCCGGCCGACAGCCACCTGGACATCAACGCCCTCCAGCGGGCGTCCAGCGTAATCCTGCAGCCCTCGGTCAAGGAAGGCTTCGGACTGACGGTCACCGAGGGCCTGTGGAAGGGGAAACCGGTCATCGGGGGCGACACGGGCGGCATCCCCGCGCAGATCGCCGACGGTTACAACGGCTACCTGATCACCCCCGGCGAAGGGGGCGTCGCCGAAATGGCCGAACGCATCGGCTTCCTGCTGAACAACCCGGTCATGGCCCGGGAGATGGGCCGCCGGGGCCGGGAGACCGTTCGGGAACGTTTCCTCATCACCCGCGGCCTCTGGGACGAAATGATGCTGCTGAAGACGCTGACCCGATAAGCCTGAACATTGGGGGTCAGGCTTACCTTATCGCACTGCACTGCAATGCAAGTGTGACCCCCATTGTCTGTCCATTCCCCTCCTTCCCCCTGGTATTTTGGCGGCAATTATGGTAGTATTAACAAAAAGGTTGTCCCTGCTTCACCAGGACCCAAGCAAAAAGGCGCCGCCTTTACCACATTAACCCACGGTTCGATTATTCTATAAAGCAGTCTCTAACCTGCAGGGCTATTCCGGCAGGTTCTTTTTCCAACGGACCGCCAACCAAGCAAGTACAGCGCCGCTGACTCTGTCTGTCGGAAGCCTGGAAACAAGGGGGTGATTTGTGATGACGGTTTCAAAAGCGTTGGACCGCCTGTTGGTGGTTTCAAACCGCGGCCCCGTGGTCATCAAGGATACGGCCGCCGGGACCGCCGCTTCCCGCACGGTGAGCGGCCTGGTTTCGGCCGTGGAGCCGATTATCGAAGCCACCGGCGGCACCTGGATCTCCTGGTGCGGCCGCAAAGCGGCCCACCCCGGCACGGGCGGCGTTTGGCCGGTGCCCAGGGACGAACCACGCTACACGGTGCGGGAACTGACCCTGTCCCCGCAGGAGTACCGGGACTACTACCTGGGTTTCGCCAACGGGTGCCTGTGGCCTCTGGCCCACAGCTTCGTGGAACGCTGCGTCATTGACTCCGCCCAATGGGCAACCTTCCAGGAGGTAAACCGCCGGTTCGCGGAGGTGACCGCCGGGGAATGGTGCGAAGGCGACGTGGTGTGGGTGCACGACTTCCACCTGCCCCTGGTGCCGGCCATGCTCCGGGAAACACGGCCGCAAGCCCGGATCGCCTTTTTCTGGCACATCCCGTTCCCGTCCTACGACCTTTTCAGCGTCCTGCCCTGGGCCCGGGACATCCTGAGGGGACTGTTGGCCGCCGACAGCCTGGCCTTTCATTCGGACGTTTACGTGGATAACTTCCTACAGTGCGCGGCACGGCTGTTGAAGATCAAGATCCCGAGCCAAGCCCGGGTCATCCAGTGGCAGGGCCGGGAGATCAACGTGCGGGCGCTGCCCATCGGCGTGGACGCCGCCCGCTTCCGCGCGCTGGCCGCCGATCCGCGGGTGCGGCAGCGGGCGGCCGCCATCCGCCGGGCCGTAGGGACCAGATACCTGGCCCTGGGGGCCGACCGGCTCGACTACACGAAGGGCATCCTGGAGAGACTCCAGGCCGTCGAACTCTTCCTGGAGCAAAACCCCGAGTACCGCCGCGAGTTCACTTTCCTACAGGTGGCCGTGCCCACCCGCACCGAGGGCAAGGACTACCAGAGGCTCCGGCGGGAGGTCGAAGAAACGGTCGGCCGCATCAACGGCAGGTTCGGCGAGCAGTGGCAGGTGCCGGTGCGTTACCAGTTTCGCTCGCTGAGCCCGGAATACCTGGTGGCCCACTACCTGGCGGCCGACGTGGCCCTGGTTACCCCGCTGCGCGACGGCCTCAACCTGGTGGCCAAGGAATACGTGGCCTCCCGGATCGACAACTCGGGGGTCCTGATCCTGAGCCCTTTCGCCGGCGCCGCCGAGCAGTTGACCGCCGCCGTGCAGGCCAACCCGTACCACCCGCACCACGTGGCCGAGCAGTTGCGGTTCGCCCTGGAACTGCCGCCGGAGGAACAGGAGCGCCGGATGAAGATCCTGCGGCAGAACGTGGAGCAGTACGACCTGTCTTTCTGGTGGCAGAGCGTCCTGGACAGCCTGGCCGGAACCCGCCCCCGGAGGCTCCAACCCCTCCGGCCCAACTGCCCGGCGCCAAGCGTCGGCCTGTAGAGGAGGTGCCAATTGCGGGTATTTCTGTTCCTGGACTATGACGGCACCCTGGTCCCCATCGCCGGGACCCCTGACCGGGCCGTCCCCCCGCCGGAACTCCTGCGATTGCTGCGGAGACTGGTGGGGCGGGACGGCCTGCGCCTGGCCGTGGTCAGCGGCCGCGACCTGGAAGACCTGCGGGCCCTCCTGCCGATGCCCGGCCTCTACCTGGCCGCCGGTCACGGCGCCCTCATCCAGGCCCCCGGTGCCCCGCCCCGGGTCCTGACCCGGGTCGACCGGGCCCGTCTTGACCGGCTGACGCGGGAAACCCGGGCCCTGGTCGCCGGCGAATCCGGCTTCCTGGTCGAACCGAAGGCCTTCTCCCTCGCCTTCCACTACCGCTTGGCCGACCCCGCCCGGGTCGAACCGGTGCTGGCCGCCTTCACCGCCCTCCGGGAAGAACACTGCCCACCCCCGGACTGGGAACTCATCCCCGGACGCAAGGTGGTCGAAGTGCGCCCCGCCGGCGTCAACAAGGGCACCGCGGTCCAGCACCTCCTCGCCGCTTGGCCCGGCGCCTATCCGGTCTACCTCGGCGACGACGTCACCGACGAAGACGCCTTCCGCGCCCTCTCCGGCCGGGGCCTCACCATCCTCGTGGCCGACGCGCCCCGTCCCACCGCGGCGCGGCAGCGCCTCACCCGCGCCGGCGCCCTGGCCCTCCTCCACCGCCTCGCCGACGAAGGCCCAGCCGCCCTTACAAAATGCATGGTATAGTCACCCTACCTCGGTATCTCACGTGTTCGCCCGCTCTTGTATTCAAGGCATTGGGTTACTGTCTGCCTCTGCTCCACCTTGTGGCAATGGTCCTACTCCCCCCGCTTCATCTCCCACCGCCACGCCGTTTCCACAATCCGCCGCAGATCGTCGAACCGGGGTTCCCAGCCCAACACCCTCCGGATCCGGCCGCTGTCCGCCACCAGCGCCGGCGGGTCACCGGCCCGCCGCCCGGCGAACTCCACCGGGAAATCCACCCCGGTTACTTCCTTCACCGTGTTCACCACCTCCAGCACCGAGTGCCCCCGCCCGTAACCGCAGTTGTAGACCGCGCTCTCCCCGCCGGCCAGCAGCGGCTCCAAGCACAGGACGTGGGCCTCGGCCAGGTCCGACACGTGGATGTAGTCGCGCACGCCGGTGCCGTCCGGGGTGGGGTAGTCGGTGCCGTACACGGTCACCCCCGCCCGCCGGCCCAGCGCCGCGCGCACAGAGACCGTGATCAGGTGGGGCGCCCAGTCCTTCCCCTCCCCGAGGCGGCCGTCCGGATCAGCCCCGGCCACGTTAAAATAGCGCAGTGACGTGTAGGCCAGGTCCCCGGCCCTGGCCATGTCCCTGAGCACCTGCTCCAGCATGGCCTTGGTGTGTCCGTAGGGGTTGACCGGCGCCGGCGGCGCCTCCTCCGGAACCGGGATGACCCGGGGAATGCCGTAAACGGCCGCGCTGGACGAGTAGATCAGCCGCCCGCAACCGTGCCGCCGCATCGCCTCCAGCAGGTTCAGCGTCCCGGCGACGTTGTTGACGTAATACTTCAGCGGCTCGGCCACCGATTCGGGCACCGCGATGTGCGCCGCGAAATGCATCACCGCCGCGAACCGCCGGGCGGCGAACAGCCCGTCCAGGCTCCTCTTGTCCAGCAGATCCCCCTCAATCAACTCCCCGTGCAACACCGCCCAGCGGTGTCCGGCGGACAGGTTGTCGAAGGTCACCACCCGGTAGCCCCGTTCACCCAGGGCCTTCACCACGTGGCTCCCGATATACCCGGCCCCACCCGTGACCAGTACTGTCTTCACTTACCACAACCCCCAAAATCAATGCTTCTGTCAGCTTCGGGAATAATGTGCCCGTTTCCTGCATTTTTCCAGTCATTTCCGTTCCCCAGCACAGGAGAGAAGTCTTGACAGAAGCCATAATCCGGTGACATTTTTAATATAATATAGTGCTTCAAGTTTGTCGGTACTTGCATATCGTATAAAGGAAGCCAAGACCGGCAGGACGTAGGCACGCACCGTAGGTACGCACTAAGGTATGCCCACCAGTTAAATAAACTAAATGTTATTAAATGTTATGGCCCACGCTGCCGGACTTTGCTGGAGCGTGGTTTTGTTTTTAGGGAGACAAGGTGACGTTCCAAACCTAAATGGGGGTGTCACAGATGTCCGTTATGAAAGATGTTGAAACCTATGTGGGGCAAAAACTGATCCAGCAGGGGCTGAACTACCTGGCCCGCGACCCGCGGAAAAACCTGGGGGCCTTGATGGACTGGGCCGAACGCCTGGCCCGTCACGAAAGACACAAGGAGCAGATCCGGCTGGCCCGGACCATGCTTGGCGACCCGGACAGCAACTGGTACCGGCTGGCCGACCGGGTGTTGCGGGAAGTGCACCCGAAAAACCGGGACTGCCTGGTGACGAACTTCTTCGTAAACTCCTGGTTTCTCGGTATCCCGCGCCAGCAGGAGGTCTCGGACCGGGAGGGTTTCAACGTACCCTACACCATCCTGATCGACCCGACCGCCCGCTGCAACCTCCGCTGCCTCGGGTGCTGGGCCGGCGACTACAACCAGCGGGATGAACTGGACCTGGCGACCCTGGACCGGATCCTGGGCGAGGCCCGGGACCTGGGCATCTACTTCATTGTCTACTCCGGGGGCGAGCCGCTGTTGCGTATGCAAGACCTCCTGGTTCTCGCCCGGAAGTACGACGACATGAGTTTTCACGCCTACACCAACGGCACCCTGGTCGACGAAGAGATGGTGCGCGGGCTGGCCGAGGTGGGAAACTTCACCCTCGCCTTCAGCGTCGAGGGCTTTCGGGAAACCACCGACTTCCGGCGCGGCCGGGGCGTCTTCGACCGGGTCATGCGCAGCATGGACCGCATGCGGGAGGCCGGGCTGATCTTCGGCTTCTCGTCCACCTACACCCGCCAGAACACCGAAGAATTGGCCTCCGACGCCTTCATCGACCTCATGATCGATAAAGGCTGCCTGTTCGGCTGGCTGTTCACCTACGTCCCCGTGGGCAAGGACGTGGACACCGAGTTCATGGCCACGCCCGCGCAGCGTGAAGCCATGTTCCGCAAGCTGCAGGAGTGGCGGCGCACCAAACCGATCGCCGTGTTCGACTTCTGGAACGACGGTGAACTGGTCCGGGGCTGCATCGCCGGCGGACGGCACTACTTCCACATCAACGCCGCCGGGGAAATCGAGCCCTGCGCCTTTATCCACTACGCCAACGGGAACATCCGGGACATGTCGGTGGCCGAAGCCCTGCGCTCGCCGATCTTTCAGTGTTACCAGAAACGCCAGCCCTTCAACACCAACATGCTCCGGCCCTGCCCCCTCATCGACAACCCGCTGGCCCTGGCCGAGATCGTCCGGGAATCCGGCGCCCGCCCCACCCAAGTACACGAGACCGACGCGATCAAAACGGCCGAGGTGCTCCTGGACTACGCCGAGCGTTGGGGAGAACGGGCCGAGAACCTGCAGAAAGGAATGCCGAACGGCTGAACAAGGAGGACCAAGCTCCGATGACAATGAAAGTGATCCTGGTGGCCCCGGCCTGGCGGCAGTGCCTGTGGGAAGACCCAAAACCCCTTTTCCCGCCGCTGAACCTGGGCATCGTAGCCGCGCTGACCCCGCCGGGCATCGAGGTCCGGATTGTGGACGAGAGCGTCACGCCCGTGGACTTTGAAGCCGGGGCCGACCTGGTGGGCATCACCGCCATGACGGCCCTGGCCCCGCGGGCCTACGCCATCGCCGACGCTTTCCGGGCCCGCGGCGTACCGGTGGTGCTGGGCGGCATGCACCCCTCGGCCGTACCCGAGGAAGCCCTGGAGCACGCCGACGCCGTCGTGGTCGGCGAGGCCGAGGGCCTGTGGCCCGAACTTCTGGCGGACTTTCAGGCGGGGCGGATGCGGCCGGTGTACCGGGCGACACAAAGCCGGCCCCTCACCGGCCTGCCCCAGCCCCGCCGCGATCTCTGGGACCCCGCGAAATACCTGGTCCCCAACACGGTCCAGACCACGCGGGGCTGTCCGTTCGCATGCAATTTCTGCGCGGTCAGCAACTTCTTCGGCCGGACCTTCCGCCACCGCCCCGTCGACGAAGTGGTCCAGGAGGTGTCCTCCCTCCCCGGCCGGCTCGTGGGTTTCGTGGACGACAACATCATCGCTTCGGGCCGCTACGCCCGCGAGCTTTTCCGCGCCCTGATCCCCCTGCGGATCCAGTGGTTCAGCCAGGGCAGCCTGAACCTCGCCGACGACGAGGAGCTGCTCGGCCTGGCCGCCCAGAGCGGCTGTGTCGGGATGTTCATCGGCCTGGAGTCCCTGACCCAGTCGAACCTGGACCGGATCGGCAAGCGGGTGAACCACGTTGAAAGGTTTCAAAAGGCGATCGACAAGATCCACCGGTTCGGGATCGCCATCGAAGGCGCCTTCATCTTCGGGCTGGATAATGACGACGCCGGCGTGTTCCGGCGGACCGTGAACTTCGCCCGCCGCTGCCGCCTGGAGGCCGCCCAGTTCTCCATCCTCACGCCCCTGCCCGGGACACCGCTCTACCGGGAAATGCAGGAGCAGAACCGCATCACCGACCGGGACTGGTCCCGGTACAACTTCGCCCAGGTGGTGTACACACCGCTGACCATCCCGGCCGAGAAACTGCAGCAGGGTTTCAACTGGGCCTGGCACAAGTTCTATTCCTATCCTTCCATCCTCCGCCGTCTGGGCTGGCGCCCCCGGCGGCACCGCGGGATCCTCTGGGCGCTGAACCTCAGCTTCCGCCGCCGGGTGCAAAAGTACGTATGACCTTCCGCCGAAGATTACGCGGCCGCACAGAGTCGGCGGCCGTATCGACCGGTCCACCACTAGGCGCCGTCACGCGGCCCGTCCCCCCGGCAGGCCGGTCAGTAACCGGTCAGCCCCACCACCAGGGGCACCAGTCCGACCAGACCCAGCCAGGCCAGCGGGGAACGCGGCCCCTCGAAGGCCAGCGTCACCAAGCTCAGCAAAAAGACCCCGAGCATAATACGGGCCACCCGCAACCGCACCGTCAGGTTCGCTCTCACCCGCCGCTCACCCCCTCCCTTTTAAGCTAAGGGTCAGACCCCTTTCTTAAAACCCCTTCTTACCCACCAGGTTTGCCTTCACCCGCCGACCCCTACCGTATTCGATCGATGATGAACATAGTTTTTACTGTATCCCGAAGTAGGAATTCGCCAGGCGGAAATTGAAATACAAAAGACCGATTGCAATCGCCTAAGGAGGAATTGAAATGAACTGCCTGTTCTGCAACCTGGACCCGGAACTCGTCATCTGTGAGAACGAACTGGCACTGGCCGTTTACGACAAGTTTCCCGTCAACCCCGGTCACGTGCTGGTGATCACCAAAAGGCATTTTTCCAGCTTCTTCGAGGCGCGCGAGGAAGAAATAGGCGCCGTTTACCGGCTGATCAAGGAAGTCCGTGCCATTCTGGACGCGAAACATGATCCCGACGGCTACAACGTCGGGGTCAACATCGGCGAATGTGCCGGTCAGACCATCTGGCACCTGCATTTCCACGTAATCCCCCGCTTCATCGGCGACGTGGACCGGCCCATGGGCGGGGTACGGCGGGTGAAGCCCGCCCTGACCACGTGGACCAAGGAGCAATAATTAAGTTAAGGGTCAGACCCCTTTCTTAAAGACCGCCCCTCCTTAACACTTTCTCAAACCGAGTTGTTAACCCGCGGCAGGAATCCCGACAAAAAAGGAGAATTATTCCACCAAAACCCCAGAAGGATGATTTGCTACGACGGATAGTTTGGAGGGATATCTGGTGCCGCGACGGCCACGAATCCACATTGATAACGGTTTTTACCACGTTCTGGCAAGGGGAAATAACAAGGCAGAGGTCTTTCATCATCCTGACGACTACCGGAGTTATCTTTCTATTCTCGACACCTTCGGCCAAAAACTCGGCGTCTTGCTACACGCTTATGTCCTGATGCCCAACCACGTCCACCTGGTTGTCCAAGTCGGAACCTTGCCCCTGTCAAAATTCATGCAGCGGGTTCAACAAACCTACACGCAGGCATTCAACCAGCGTCACTCGCGGGTGGGCCACGTTTTCCAGGGCCGTTTTAAGGCTTTTTTGGTGGAAGACGACTCCTACCTCCTGGCACTCATACGGTACATTCACCTTAACCCGGTGCGGGCCGGAATCACGGTCGACCCCGAAGACTACCCGTGGACCAGCCATCACCATTACACAAAGGGCAGTGGTCCGGGACGAGTACACACCGCTTTCGTTCTGGAGTTCCTGGCATCCTGGGGAGTAAATTCGCTCAGGGAACTTGACCTCTTGCCTGGCACCCCCGCAGGCCCGGACGCTGCGAATCGTCCCGAGCTTCCAGCGGCCGTTCCACCGGACAACACCCTTATTGCTTCGCAGTTTACGGCCATTCTTGGGGCGGTTGCCAGGGCTACCGCCGTCAAACCGGCCAGTATCACCGGTTCCGGCCGGGACCGGGCCACTTGCCGCGCCCGTCACCTGCTTATCTATTATGCCATCCACAAGGCCGACTTCGGCCTCTCCACCATAAGCAAACTGCTGAACTGCTCGCTTGCGGCGGTAAGTCTTGCAGCCGACAAGGTCCATTCCAAATTAGATACTGGGAACAGGGAATGGCAAGGGTTGCTTACCGCAGTCGAAACCCACCTTTTAAGTTAAGGGTCAGACCCATTAGCGTTGCAAAAACATGACATGTGATTGTCAAGTCGGGAATGAAGGCGAAAAACGGCCATAATATCGACAAACAAAGGAAAATCCCTTATAATAGAGATTAGAGGTAGTCCTTGC
>JACUUW010000168.1 GCA_014859075.1 Desulforudis sp. | reverse complement strand
GCCCCTGGTGGAAAGCCATACCCTGCGGCTCGTTAAAGCGAGCCGCCGACAGCACCCCGTCCTCGTACCCGGCCTGTCCGTTTCCCGCCACCCTGAGTATTGTTCCATCCGCCTGCACCAGGATCACCCGATGGCCGAATGACTCGGCAACGGCGATCAGGCGCGTCTCCGGGTCAAAGGCGACCTTGCCCGGATAAGCCAGAGCCAGGTTGCTCGTTCCCAGGTCAAAGGCAGGAATGTCTGACGGTTTCGGCCGGCCGTCCCCAAAGTGGGCCAGGGTGTCGGCGATGAGCCTCTCCAACAGTTCTTCGTTTCCCTCGCCGGAGGTTACATAGAATATGTATCCCTGGGGGTCGATCAGAACCAGGGTGGGCCAGGCTCGTACGGCATAATGCCGCCAGACCTGAAAATCCCGGTCGTTGATCACGGGGTGCCGGATGCCGTAGCGGCGCATCGCCGCCTGGATTTCATCCGTGACTTTTTCGTTGGGGAATTTGGCGGAGTGGACGCTGATGATCTGTAATCCGGGGCCGAACCGGTCCTCTAAAGCCTGCAGCTCCGGCAGGACGTGGATGCAGTTGATTCAGCAGTAGGTCCAGAAATGCAGCAGGACGACCCGGCCGCGCAAATCGGCCAGGGACAGCGGTTTTTTCACCCCGATCCATTCCAGGTCGGGCGGGAATTCCGGGGCGCGCACCCGGCGGCGGGCGGTTTCCCGATACAGATTCCGGCGGTTACTCATCACCGTATCTCCTACTCCGAAAGAATGTTCTCCGGCATAGTGTGACCATAAATGTTTCATGTTACCCCGGGTTACAGTCCACCCTAGCGAGGATACTCAAGCAAACGGGCTATTAAACCCTACGCATCATCCGCCAGGTTATCGCAGTAGATGTGCATGGCTTCCCACAGGAACGCGGCCAGGGTCCGGTCTTGTATTGGTTGAACTCACGCGTCTCGGTAGATGACTTTGTTGAACCGTCTGGTCAAGGCTGCGATCATAGCCGCCTGCAGCACAATACCCAGGGCCAAAGACCCCACCCACAGCGGGTTGCCCGCCAGCGCCAACCAGTACGCCTTGCTCACCCAGTAGGGCGGAAACAGGCCGAATAGAAACTGGAAGGGTTCCGGGGTGAACCAGGCCAGGGGAATGAGGAATCCCGCGGCGCCGATGAACTTGGCCAGGGCCAGGCCCTGTACCTTGTTTTCCGCGAAGGTGGCAAGAAACAGGGCGGTGATCGGCGCCGCGAGCGAGGCACCGGCGGCGATCAGGACCAACCGCCAGGGCGGCGGCACCGCGACATTGGTGATCAAGACCGCCGCGATGACCATGATAAAAGCGATTCCCAGCGGCACCCCCACCCGGTAGGCAACGTAATGGTTTACCGGTACGGGGGTCACAAGCAGGGCTTTGATCATGTTGTTGTCCTTTTCCTCCAAGAGCACAAAGCCGTAAATCATGCCGCTGAACGCCGCCCCGAGAAAGACCAGAAAGTAGGCCACGAGCATGGGATACCAATCCGACAGCGTAAATGGTACCGCGCCGCTTACGGCGAGGTGGGCATCCAGGTAGGGCAGGGCGAAACGCAGCGCGACCGTAATCACAAAGTAGTAGATGAACATCCACACCAGGAAGGCATCGCGCCCGATGAGCCGGATGTCGTTTTGCCCGAGCCGGCGGAAAGTGGTTGTCAGATGCATCGCATTACCCCGCTTTCATAGGGACGTGGGTGCGGAAGGCGCCGTAGGCCCAATAGGACAGTCCAATGGTCAGCGCCACCGTGTAGCCGCCGGCGTACAACCACTCCCACGGCGCCAGGGAACGGAACGCCCCCACCATCAGCAGCGCCGGCGCGCTGGTCGGCACGACGAGGAACACGGGATGCGTCAGCCAACCCAGGAAGTACAGGACCGGCAGTTGCAGCGGCAAAGCCACGGCGATTACCGGCACCAGCGCGTCCGTGAAACGGTCGTAGCGCACCATCAGGATGATCCCGATCAGCGTGTAAATCACCCCGATGGCGACAATACCGGCCAGCAGCGGCAGAACGTTGAAGGCGATCAACTCCTGCATGCGGGTCAGAATCAACAGCGTGGCACCGCCGATGACAATGGCGCTTTCCAGTGTGGCCAGCGCCGTCAGCGTCAATACTTTGGACAACAGGTATTCGTAGGTTCTCAGCGGCGAGACGATGACCGCGTTCAGCGTCCCTTCGTCCTTCTCGAAGGTGATGAGCCCGACGACGTAGAGCAGCGTGGAGCCGCCGACCAGCAGAATCATGGCCACGGGAATGCTGACCGCCAGGTCCACGGTCGGAGCGATCAAGGCCAGGATACCGGCCGCGAGGACCGAAAACGCCGGCCCGATATGGTACAGGCGGTTGCGCACCTGCACCGTCACGTCCGTTTTCATGGCGGAGGCCAGGCGGTTCATGCCGACAGCTCCTCTCCCGTCACCTTGATAAAGACCTGTTCCAGGGTCGTCTCCTGGGTGTGGATTGTCTCGATCCGTTGCGCCGTATTAAGCAGACCGACAAACTCGGCGTTTCGGCCCAAGCCATCCAACGGGAACTCCCGGCTCTGTGCTTCGGCTGGGCTGCCGCTAATATATTCCACGACCACATTCCGCTTGCCGTACCGCTTTTTCAGCGTACTCGGGGCGTCGATCACGTCGATCCGGCCCCGGACGATGAAGGCCACCCGGTCGCAAAGTTCGTCCGCCACCGTCATGTCGTGGGTGGTGACGAATACGGTGGCGCCCCGGGCGCGCTGCTCCAGGATCAGGTTCTTGATGTGGCGCGCGTTCACCGGATCCAGGCCGGTGGTCGGTTCGTCCAGAAAGAGGAGTTCCGGCTTGCTCAGCAGGCTGCGCGCCACGTTCAGCCGGATCTTCATGCCCTTGCTGAAATTCGCCACGCGCTTGTCGGCGTCGTCCACCAGGCCGACCCATGCCAACACCTCCATCGGGTCTTGGGTCGGTCCGCTGTATAGCGAGCGGAAGTAGGAGAGATTCTCCAGGGCCGTCAGCTTCAAATAATGGTTGGGTAATTCGAATGAGACCCCGATGTGCTCATAATAAGCATCATTCCACGCACTCAGCTCCCGCCCCAGCACGGTGATGCTGCCCTTATAGTTCTTGAGCAGGCCGATGAGAATCTTTTGAGTCGTAGACTTGCCCGCGCCGGATGGACCCAGAAAACCGAAGATTTCTCCGTCCTCAATAGTGAAATTGAGGCCATGCAACACCTCTTCGCGTGACCCTGGATACGTGTAGTCCAGATTGCGTACCTGGATCATTTCTCTGACCTCTCCTTCTGTGGTTCCCGTGCTCAATCCATCCCCGCTGGAGGCGTAGTATTTTTCAAACGGTCAATCATCTTTTCCAGTTCCCCCAGGTACTGCTGTAAAGCCTCCAAACCCTGGCGCGTCAGGGAAACGCGGGTCAGCGGTTTTCGTTCCCTGAAGGACTTGACGATGGAGACGTAGCCCGCCTCCTCCAGCTTTTTCAACTGTACCGATAGATTACCCGCGCTTAAGCTCAGTTTCTCTCGTAATTCAGTAAACGAAACCTGCTTGCCGCTTACGGCCAGGTAACTTATGATCTGCAGGCGGGTGGGCTCGTGAATGATCCGGTCCGGAATGAAGCCTTCCGTTTCTCTGCCGCTACCGCTCATGACCCTTGCCCCTTTTCGCCGGGCCGGCCCAGATATAGAAGTAGGGAAGTCAGGACGAAGCCCGCCGCGAAGGTGATTCCCAGAACTGCTAGGGGATGGATGGCTGCCGCGGTGAAGAGGGTCAGCAGTCCTGTCGCCGTTAGCCATATACCCAGGTAATAAAATTCTTTCGTAAAGAAAAGAGAACTCAGCGAGATAACCAATAGACCATAGAGCACGCTCAGGACGGGGATGATATACAGGCCGTAACCCCCGCTCAAAAAGACGATCACCAGGATAGTGACCGCTAAATAAGGCACCACCAGCGCCAGGATACGGGGCGTGACGAGTTCCTTCAACAGTTTGTAAAAAGTCGTGTCAACGCTGATTTTCCGGGCACCACGTACAAGATTTCTGCTTTTCAAGTAGCCGATACCGAGAACGGATAGGACGATCAGCACGAACAGGATTATCCTAAGATTCACAGGCATTGCCCCAAAGGACCCATACCGCTCCAGCAGGAAATAGAAAACCGTGGAGAACACGGCGAGCAGCAGACCGAAAGCCAGCAGGACCCCCCTTAAA
>JACUUW010000167.1 GCA_014859075.1 Desulforudis sp. | reverse complement strand
CGGACGAAAGGCTGGGCTTGGGGTTTTCGTTCATGAGGTCGTTCATGGATGCCACGGACGTACAATCCGCGCCCGGCCGGGGTACCAGGGTGGCAATGACTAAGCGGGCCGGGTCCCGGGGGGACCATGCGCACGCGAATTGACCTCAACATTCCCAACCACCCACTGCTGAAAGACCGGGAAACCCGCCGCCTGCTGCGCCAGGCCCAGCAGGGTGACGTAAAGGCCCGGGAAACCCTGGTGAACGCCAACCTAAAGCTGGTGTGCAACGTCATCCGGCGATTCGAGGGCCGCGGCTACGACCCCGAAGACCTATTTCAAATCGGCTGCATCGGACTAATGAAGGCCATTGACAAGTTCGACCTCACCTTCAAAGTCAAGTTTTCGACCTACGCCGTGCCGATGATCATCGGGGAAATACGGCGTTTTCTACGGGACGACACCCCGATCCGGGTCAGCCGTTCATTGAAGGAATTGGCCTGGAAGGCCCAGACCACCCGGGAGCGCCTTCAGGCGCGGTTGGACCGTGAACCAACCATCGGCGAACTGTCCGAGGAACTGGGGATCCCCCGGGAGGAACTGGTAGGCGCCCTGGAAGCCGCCCATTCCCCGACTTCGCTGTACGAAGTGGTGCACCAGGACGAAGGTGACGCCATCTACGTCATGGACCAGGTGCAAAACAGAGACGAGAGCGAGAGCACCTGGGTGGAAAGGATCGCGTTGATGGAACTGCTGGAGCATCTGCCGGAACGCGACCGGCGGATCGTGATCTGGCGGTTTTTCGAAGACAAGACCCAGGCCGAGGTGGCCCGCAATCTTGGACTCTCCCAGGTTCAAGTGTCCCGCCTGGAGCGGGAAGCACTCAAGAAACTGAAGGCTCTGGCCCAGACGGACGCCTGAAAACCGTCCATCGGCACTTCCACCGTCCAAACCGGACTTCCCGGTATAATCCCGTAAGCCTGTCCGCATAATAAATCTGGCTTTCAAAATTGCCTGTTCGAGTACATTCGGAAGGAGGGTGTCAGATATGCACGTGAAAGTGGCCGAGCTTGTCGGTGAGTCCAAGGACGGCTGGAAGGATGCAGTCAGCATTGCGGTGGGAGAAGCCTCCCAAAAACTGGGAAACATTACGGGGGTTGAAGTGGTCAATTTTACGGCCAACGTGGACAACGGCAAGGTTGTCGAATATAAGGCCAACGTAAAAGTCGCCTATGTCGAGTAACGGCGCCGCCGTATACGACAAGAAGGAGGTGGCGCGGTTTGCGGGTGGACTTTACGAAGCCGGCGGGGATACAGCGGAAACAGTATCGCGACTTCGTTGACCGCATCAGTCCGAAGCCGAACGTTCTGGTGAACGTGATCTGGGCCTTCCTGGTCGGCGGGTTGGTTACCACCATCGGGCAGGGGCTATTGACCCTGTTCCTGGCGGCGGGGTTGCCGGTGCTCGAAGCCGGGGCGATGACCGCGGTGGTGCTGATCTTCATCGCCGCCCTGTTGACCGGACTGGGTGTGTTCGACGATATTGCCAAGTACGCGGGTGCGGGCGTCATCGTGCCGATCACCGGTTTTGCCAACAGCATGGTCGCCCAGGCGATGGAAGCACGGAACGAGGGCTTGGTCTTGGGGGTCGGCGCGCGCCTGTTCACGATCGCCGGACCGGTACTGGTATTCGGGATTGTGGTGGCCTGGTTTGCCGGCCTGTTTTACTTCTTGTTCAGATGAGGCCACCGTCCGGACGGCGCTCCCCACAAAAATAATGAAAAGCAGCCGCCCACCGGGTTGAAGCACAAAACACCTGATGCATTTCGGAGGAGACTCTTTATGCCTGCCGCTAAGAAAATGGGACAACAAACCTTGGTGTTTCAAAACCCGCCGGCCATCATCGCCACCGGCACGGTAGTAGGGACGAAGGAAGCCGAAGGTCCACTCGGCAAGACCTTTGACCGGGTGATCGAGGACCCCTACCACGGCGAGAAATCCTGGGAACGCGCCGAGCGGCGACTGCTGGAGGACGCGGTACAGGTTGCGTTAAAGAAGACCAACCTGAGTCCACAGCAAATAGATTTCTTCCTGGCCGGTGACCTGGAGAACCAGACCGAGGCGTCTTCGATGGCCGCCCGCAATCTGGGAATTCCGTACCTGGGGCTGTTCGGTGCTTGTGCCACCTTCTTTGAAGGTCTGGCCATGGCGGCCGTCCTGATCGACGGCGGCTTCGCGGAACGGGTGGTGGTGGCCGCCTCTTCGCATGCCGCCACGGCCGAAAAGCAGTTCCGGTTTCCGACCGAACAGGGGGTGCAGCGCCCGCTCACCCAGAGTTGGACGGTAACCGGTGCGGGGGCCGCAGTGCTGGCGGCCGACGGGAACGGTCCGGTGCTCACGCACGTCACTGTCGGCAAGGTGATCGACATGGGTCAGACGGATCCAACCCACTTCGGCGCGGTCATGGCTCCGGCGGCCACCGATTCAATCGTCCGCCACCTCGAAGACACGGGACGCGCCCCGACCGAATACGACCTGATCGTCACCGGCGACCTGGGCATCCTGGGCCGGGATCTGGCCGAGGGACTTTTGCAGGAACACGGTTACGACGTGGGAGACCGTTTTACCGACTGCGGCATCCTGATCTATGATCCGGCGAAGCAGGACACCCATGCCGGGGGCAGCGGATGTGCGTGCTCGGCCGTGGTCACCGCCGGCTACATTCTCCAGCTGATCCAGGGTGGCAAGTTGCAGCGCGTGCTCGGGATTGGCACCGGCGGCCTGCTGAACGCCGACGCGCCGAAGCAGGGAGAGACCATACCGGGTATCGGGCACGCGGCCGCCATTGAAAGGCGTTAGCGAGGGGGTTCCGATCAAGTGATATTTGCGATGGCGTTCGTGGTGGGCGGACTGATTTGCGCGGTCGGCCAGTTGCTTATGGACCTGACCAACCATAAGGTGACCCCGGCCCACATCCTGGTGGGGTTTGTGACGGCGGGTGCCGCTCTGTCGGCCCTCGGTCTGTACCAGCCGCTGGTCGAGTTGGCGGGCGCGGGGGCGCTGGTGCCGCTGAGCGGATTCGGGCACATTCTGACCCAAGGCGCCATCAGGGGCGTGGAACGGGACGGGCTGCTGGGTGTATTCGCCGGCCCGTTGGAGGCGGCCGCCGCGGGGATTACGGCCGCCATCGTTTTCGGGTACTTCTTTGCCATTCTGTTCAGACCTAAAGGATAGCATGAGACTGTGCCGGATATGAACGAAAGCTGTCCCGCCCGGGCACCACGAGGCGGACCCGGCCTCGCCCCAAAAGGGATTGATTCAACACCGTTCGATCTTCCGGTGGTAATTAAAGTGACCCTTGCGGAACCTTGTCAGACTTAGTAAAATGGTTATGAGTTTTTTTGAAGAGGAGCGGAGACCAGTGAAAGACACCAAGATCACCCTGTCCGAAGCCGAAATGCCTGAAGCCTGGTACAACGTCCAGGCGGACCTCCCGAACCCCCTGAGGCCACCGTTGCATCCGGGTACCAAGGAACCGGTCAGCCCGGAGGACCTGGCCCCGATTTTCCCGATGGAGCTCATCAGGCAGGAGGCTTCTACTGACAAGTGGATTCCAATCCCCGACGAGGTTAGAGAGATTTACCGGCTCTGGAGACCCTCACCCCTGATCCGGGCCCACCGCCTGGAGAAAGCCCTGGACACCCCGGCACGCATCTACTACAAGTACGAAGGGGTGAGCCCGGCGGGCAGCCACAAGCTGAACACCGCCGTACCGCAGGCATACTACAATAAGATCGCGGGAATCAAGCGGCTGGCCACCGAGACCGGCGCTGGGCAGTGGGGCAGTGCCTTGTGCATGGCCTGCCGGTTCTTCGGGCTCGAATGCACCGTGTACATGGTGAAGGTGAGTTACCAGCAGAAACCCTACCGCCGTTCCCTGATGCAGATATTCGGCGGTGAAGTGATCCCGAGTCCCAGTGACCGTACCGAATCGGGCCGGCAGGCGTTACGCGCCGACCCTGGTTCCCCCGGCAGTCTGGGTCTCGCGATCAGCGAGGCGGTTGAAGACGCCGTGCAGCGTCCGGACACCAACTATTCACTCGGCAGCGTGTTGAACCACGTGCTCCTGCACCAGACGGTCATCGGGCTGGAGGCCAAGGCCCAGTTGGCCAAGGCGGGCGAGCAGGCCGACATCGCGGTCGGCTGTTGCGGCGGGGGAAGCAATTTTTCCGGGTTCGCCTTCCCGTTCATCGACGACATCATCCACAACGGCACCAAGACCAAA
>JACUUW010000005.1 GCA_014859075.1 Desulforudis sp. | reverse complement strand
CCCGGTTGCAGAAAGGGAGATCGTATTCAGCCGAATACTCCGACGCCGAAAGCAATAAGCCATATTAGGCAAAACCCGAGCACACACAGCAAAGTAATATCTTCGGTTTTCACACTTCATACCCCCTTATAACGAGATGCGCACTCCCTGACGGCGCGGTCTAAACGGATTTTCCGGATGACGGCCGGCTTTTAATAGCAGCGTCGGTAACCTCTTCCACCACGGTGTTGGTCTCCACTTCAGCACGCTGGATTTGCTCGTCGCTCACCGTGGACATTTCCGCCCGGAAGCAGAGCGCCCACATCATCACTATACCCAGTATCCACCAGACTATCTGCCAGGACCAAAGAGCCGGGAAGCCGAAGAAGGAAAAGGCATCATTACCCCATATAGCGAACGGCCCGATGGCGAACAAGTACCAGAGGGGCACCACGATTTTCATGGCATTGCGCCACTTCCGTCCCGTGGGGGTGGGTTCTTCGATGCTGTCCAGCCACTGGCGCACTTCCTTCTGTCGGTTTATGGTTTTTTCGTCGTCCTTAATCCCAATGCCGCGGCACAGGTAAGCTACAATCAGCCCGATACCTATGCCCCATCCCGCGCTGTGAATGGTCAGCGGGTATTTAAATACACCGAAAGTCATATACACGGCGATCATACCGGCCAAAACTCCCAGTGCCGCCCCGATGGCCGGAAAGCGGAAGCCCCAAAGGGTTCCCATAAGCGGGATGTACATGATGAAACCGAAGGCAGTGGCTAATCCCCCCAACATTACCAGCGCTTGCGTAGAAGTTAATCCCACTACCAGGGCCGCCACGGTGAGGATGGTGGTGAAAGCCCTGTTCGTCCAGATCTGCTCCGCGTGTCCGGCCTTTTTCTTGCGAATATAAAGCCACCACACATCCCTGGCCAGGATGGAACCCCCGGTGCCGATGTAAGGGGCGGCGGTGGAATGCATGGCCGCGATGGCGCCGATAAACACCAGGCCCAGCATAATGGGCGGCAGGAAGTTCGTCATCAGGACCGGAACCACGTCGGCGTCTGTGGCAAAGCTGATAATCCCCTGCTGTTCCAGGACAATCGCGCCCATTCCCTGGAAAGCCGTGAAGAAGAACAACGCAAATCCCACCAAGAAGGTGGACATGAAAACCTGCTGCCAGGCAAAGGGCCGGGGGTTCTTATTGGCAAACTGCCACATGGTAAATGCCGGGGACGACTGGATGCCCATGAGGGAGAACATGTAAGTTAATATCATCAGGGCGGTCCACTTGCCGCCTTCCAGGGTGAAATCCATTACCGAGGGAATCTTCAAGTACTGGGCCTCCAGCGCGGCCACCTGCGTGCTGAAGTTCGACCAACCGCCGAAGTGCGCCAGTACGTAAGCGCCGATAATCGTGATACCGGTCACCAGGAGCACGAACTGGACGACACCCACCCACGTGCTGGCGCGCAAACCACCGGTAAACACGTAAAACCATACAACGGCGGCGAGGAATATGGCGCCGAAGCTGGCTGGATAACCCGTAACCCAATGGAAAAGGGCCCCGGCGGACATCAACTGTACTGCGGAGTAAAACATGCCGTATAGAAAGGCCGTGATGACCACCAGCCAGCGCATCGATTCATTATTGTAATAATAGGCGTACATGTCGCCGGGCGTGATGAATCCGTAGCGCTTGCCCATCAGCCAGGTTCTTTTGGCAAAAAAAGTGCCCGTGATGGGAATGGTCAACACGTAAAATGAAGCAAAAGCATACGCCAAACCGGCAAAAGCCATGAGGCCGGGGTGGCCCATAAAGGTCCAACCGCTGAACGAGGCCGCGGTGGCCGCCATGAGAAAGGCGATCATGGGTATCTGCCGCCCGCCGATGGTGTAATCGGAGGATGTTTTTTCCGTGAAATACCCCCTGATTCCCCAATAGAAAGCATAAACGATGTAAGCAATGAGAAAAATCCATACCCAGGTGCTGTCTACCTGCATTAGCCTAACTCCTTTCAAGCATCCTGCCCGTCTTGTATCCAAAGCGTCGTCTACACTACTCCAAAGTACCTCCTTTCTCGTTAACGGCCCGAAAAATTGCTTACCAGTGATTACGACTATTGTAAAGTCTCTGATAGTTACCGAAAACGGATTGGAGTCGAAGAGTAGTATTTTTCGGTTGACAGGGGAAAAGGGGGGCTTGGTTGGTCATTGCCTGGGGGACGTGCTGTATCCGTAGCCGGGTCATTCCGTTCACTGGCGGTAAACGGCCGTTCACCGCCGGTATTCATATATTTATGGCCTGAGAATTGCAGGGACACCCAGTGAAATTGGTGAATAAGAGAATCAATTATTATCAGCAGATGATGCCGTTTCGTTCATTCCACCGAATGTCTTGGATGCTTGCGTAATTGATCACCCAAAATCTTTAGAATCAACTGAAACGGGAGACAGCAGTCCTGTAATCTTTTGTGAACAGGCTTGACCAATCAATGACCCCCGGTTTAGAAAGGGATAATCTTTTCCTGGAAGCCGTGCGCGGCACGCGTTTTTACGCCGCCCACCTGCTGGCGGTTCGGCGGGGCCTCCGGCGGGGCGAGGTGTTGGGTTTGCGCTGGCGGGACATTGACTTTTGCCGGAAGACACTGACCGTCAGACGCTCCCTGGTGGTCTGCGAGGGGCGGCCGGTGTTCCACAAGCCCAAAACCTTGCGGTCCAGACGGACGATCGGACGAACTGGTGGATGCGCTGAAAGAGCATCGGCTGAAAGCAGAAAGATCAGCAAATAGCCCGGCGGAACACTTACCACGATCACGATCTGGCTTTTGCCACCATCGACGGTAAACTCTACTGCCCGAACCGGTTCCGGGAACGGCACTTCAAGAAGCATATTCGGCCGGCGAAGCTGCCGGACTTCCGGTTCCACGACCTGTGGCACACCGCCGCCACGATGATGCTCAAAGACGGCGTGAACGTCAAGATCGTGTCGGAGATCCGGGACACGCCAGCGAAGCCTTCACGTTAAGGGTGTACGGGCATGTTCTGCCCGGGATGCAGGAGGAGGCACTAAAGAAATGTGATTCCATCAGACAGGGCTAAAAGCAAGAGGACCTGCACCCCACCGGTTGCAAAATGGTTTGCAAGTCCTCCCAAGCCGGGGTTCGGCAAAACCCCGGAATCCTTGGTAATACTGGTGGACCCGAGGGGAATCGAACCCCTGACCTCTTGAATGCGAGTCAAGCGCTCTCCCATCTGAGCTACGGGCCCGTTGTTGGGCGGACTGATCCGCCGGAATTCATTCTAACACAACTCATTACCCAAGGCAAGGAATACGGGGCAATAGGAGCTATCGGCCGCTTGTCCACTCGCTTAACGACCGAAGGCGTGGTCGCCGATGGTTGCTGTCGGGGTACGGGTCCACATCCAGCTGTTTACGCGCTTATTCGGGTTCCAGAAGTACAGTGCGCCTCCGGTCGGGTCCTTTCCGGCAACCGCGGCGTGAACGGCCCGGAAAGATTCACTGGACGGCGTGCGGTTGACCAGGCCGTTGGCTACCACGCAAAAAGCCCGGGGTTGGAAGACCACATCGTGGACGGAGTCGGGAAAGTCGTTGTGTTCAACCCGGTTCAGGACGACCGCGGCAACCGCCATCTTGCCTTGGTAAGGTTCGTTTGCGGCTTCGCCCTCGACAACACGGGCGACCAGCCGTACTTCATCGGCGGTTAACGTGTTTTTGCCGGTGTTGTTATCCGTCACCCGAGCCGGGGGTTTTGGTTCGTATCCGGCGTGATTTGCACCTGCAAAGCCGGTGGTGCCGACGGCCAGTATCGACATCAAACCACACAGCACGATCAAGGCTGGTATTCTATTGCACCTGATTATCTCCAAGACCGGTCTCCATTTGCGCTTGATTACCACCCAAAAGCGAAATGCCACGTTTTCACTCCTTTCGTTGTTTAACGGGGCAACGTGTAGTATACAGATTGTCACATGGGAGGTCAATGGAAACAGATGGCAGGATTCCGGCCTGCGACTGTCTCCGGGGGTGGTTTTGCCGGTACATACGGGTTTTGAGCGGTTGGAAGGTTCTGCGGGCCGCAGGAACCGGTAATTTGTTCCACGGCTAGGAGGTCTGGACCTCCTGGTGCTTGCGGTTCTTGGTCAGGTCTTCGGCGTAGTCACAGGAGACGAGGTATAAGTTCACCCAGAGGATGTGTTCGTTCGGCTTTCCGGCCAGTTCCTTGGAAAGGTCCCGGAAACGTTTTTCAACACGGTCCTTAAAAGCCGAAAAATCGGAGAGCAAATCCACCACATCCCGGTGGTTGTAGGAAATACCTTCGCGTAATATCTTGGCCAAAGTATCCACCTCCAATTCATATTATAACGTCAAACCCATAATTTGTTAATAGGTTAAGCCAAAAAATAATAGGCCGGGTCGGCCTATTATCGGAGGTAGAAAAGTCTGTTTTCAGTCTTGATGCCTACCTAAGGCGTGTTCATCGGTATTCAGATCTGGCCGCCGATGGACGGGTTGAGATAGCCCGGCTGTATCGCCGAGTAATTGGCCAAGTTGCCCATGGTGCCCAAGTTGCCGAAAGTCCCCAGATTGCCCATGTTGCCCATGTTCATCATGGCCGAGGTTTTCGGCTGCCAGGCCGTGTAGTGACCGATGTTCTGGCCGGCCAACGGGCTGGGGCTGAAGGCCTGCGCACCGAACTGGGGCTGGAATGCCGCCGGGTAATTGCCAAACGTTCCGAAGTTCTGGACCGGATTCCGGTACTCCGGCTGTACCGCGGTGTACTGTCCCAGATTTTGCGCGTAAGCACCGGTGCCGGTGGTGCCGCCGAACTGGGCGGTTCCTGTCTGCGCGCCGTACGGTTGCTGTTGCTGGAAACCACCGCCGTACTGGGTGGTGTAGGGGCTGGTGTACTGGGCGCCCGCGGCATACATGCCCGTCGTGCCCGCGCCGAACTGCTGGCTGATTCCGGAAATCTGGTTCAGGCTGTTGTTCAGGCTGCTGCAGATCTGTTGAATCCGCTGCAGCTGCTGGGCCGCATTGGCTTCCAACTGACGCATTCTTTGCAGTTCCACCGCGTTGTTCTGTTCCTGCTGGGAAAGTTGGCTGGCCATCTGCATGATGTTGTTCAAGTCCTGGCGCAGATGGTTGAGCTGCGTCTGTAGACTCTGCATTTGATGGGTCATACTGGTTCCTCCTTTGAAAATGTAAAAGTGGGTTTTTCTTATTGTGCACTTTATTACCAGTCTTATTAGTGGAACTTGTTGGTATCATTGGTCGTTCTTGTATACCCGGTGGAGATAGACGCCTCCGGTGGGTTGCAGGGTCAAATTTTTCACCGACTGAGAGAAGGCGGCTGTCTCGAGGCGGTGGTTCAGAAAGGCCCAGGGGGCGTCTTGCACAATCAACTCCTGGGCTTGGTGGTAAAGGCGTTCACGCAGTTCGTCGTCGTGCGCCTGCTGGGCGCGGCCGAGCAACATATCCACGTGGGCGTTGGAGTAACGGGCGGCGTTCAACCCGCTGTCAATGCGGGCGCTGGCCAGGAGATTATAAAGAAAATTGTCGGGATCGCCGTTGTCCCCGACCCAGCCGTAAACAAAGGCGTGCCCCTCCTGGCGATGGATGGCCTGCTTGCAGGTTTCCCAATCATAAGCCTGCACCCGCACGCGGATTCCGGCCTGCCCCAGCTGTTCTTGGAGCAGCAGGGCCAGCTTCTCGCCGCCGGCCGGGTTGTACGGCCGGGTGTCTTTGTAGGTGACGACCACGATTTCCGCACCGTCATAGCCGGCCTCTTCCAAGAGTTGACAGGCATGCTCCAAGTCATAGGTATCACCGCCCAGGTCGGGGTGGTAGCCCAGGATTCCTGGGGGGAGAGGGCCGGCCGCCGGAATGCCCCGCTCCGGGAACAGGTAGTTCACGATGGCCTGACGGTCTATGGCCAGACTTACCGCGCGGCGCATGGTGGGATTGTCAAAAGGCTTTTTATTGGTATAAAATGCTAGGTAGCCGAGGTCCAGGCCCGGAGTCTGTGTCACCGACAGGCCCTTGTGCCCGGCCGGCAAGGCGGCGCCGCTGTTTTCCGCCACGTCCGCCCGGCCCTGGGCCAGCGCCCGCCACCTTTCGACTGGGTCCGGGATCACGGTGAAAACAACTTCTTTCAGCCGGGGTGGGCCGTCCCAGTAACCGGAATTGGCCTTAAGGATGATCCGGTCCGGTTCAACGACAGTCGGCACGAAGGGTCCGGTACCGAGCAGTAACCCCTTGTCCGACGTTGGTCGGGTGACGGCCGCCGGCAGCATGGCCAGGTTTCGGATGAACGGCGCGTACGGGTGTTGTAGGTGAAATACGACGGTATTGTGGTCCGGAGTCTCCACCCGGGTTACCGGCCCGTATATGAATGAAGCGTAGGGCCCGGCGGTTTCGGAGTTCAATTGGGAGGAGACGCCGGCCTTCACCGCTTCCGCGTCCAGCGGGGTGCCGTCGGTAAAGGTGACGTTGTCCCGGAGGTAAAAGGTCCAGGTGCGGGCGTCGTTGGAAACTTCCCAGTCCCGGGCAAGGCAGGGCTTGACGCCGGTGCCGCCGGGCTCGAACCGCACCAGACCCTCGAAAATGTTGATTAGAACGGCGGCGCCCCGCTCGTCCGTAACCGTCGTGGGATCCAGGGTGCTTGGGTAGTCGGACAGAGCGTACACCAGTCTATCCCGTTTCCCGCCATCCTCGAGTTCGCCGGCAATGATGAACATGGCCGTCAGGATGAGTCCGAGACCGAGCAATGCTATCAGACGTCGACGCATGTTTGACCCCCCGGAGGTGCTTTTCCAGGATTTATTCATCGTTATTCAGGAAAATCCTTCCAAAATATATAATCAAATGCCCGGTCATTGCTAACATCGGAGGTTTTAAGTCTATGGAAGCCTTGTTCGGACCGGCCGGCAATTCGGCCAGTTTTTACGAGGAAGGCCACAAGTCGTCGGTGGATGCCCCAGCCTGGCTGCACAAACTGGGTTTGCGGGCCTACGAGTACCAATGCGTGCGCGGCGTGAACATCGGGGAGAAGACCGCCCGCCAACTCGGAGAAAAGGCGGCCGAATTCGGCATCGCGCTCAGTATCCACGCGCCCTATTACGTCAACTTGGCCAGCGGGGACCCGGAACAGGTGGTGAAGAGCAGGAACCACCTGATAAGATCACTCCGGGCCGCCCGCTGGATGGGCGCCACCCGGGTGGTGTTTCATCCGGGGAGTGTGCGGGGTGACCGGGGGCAGGCGTTGGCACGGGCCCGGGCCGCCCTGGCGGAAACAGTGGCGGAAGCCGCGCGGGAGGGGTTGGACGACATCCGGCTGGCGCCCGAGACGCTGGGGCGGTACAGCTATCTGGGACTTTTGGACGAGATTTTGGAACTCTGCCGGCTGGGCCCCAACCTGATTCCGTGCGTGGATTTCGGACACCTCCACGCCATCACCAACGGCCTTTTGGTGGACCGGACGGCCTACGAAGTGGTGCTTGACCGGATCGCCGACGTATTGGGACCAGAAGCTTTGCAGAGGCTGCACATCCACTTCAGCCCGGTGGAGTTCGGCCCGAAGGGCGAGCGGCGGCACCGTACCCTGGCCGAGGCCGGATACGGCCCGGAGTTCTTGCCGCTGGCCGAGTTGCTCGTGGAAAGGGGACTCACCCCGATCATCATCTGCGAGTCCAACGGCACCCAGGCCGAAGACGCCTGTGCCTACCAGGAGATCTATGTCAGGATCAAGAATTCAGAATTCAGAATTCAGAATAAGCGGAAGAATTGAATGGAGTGCCGGAAAGCGGGTAGGGTGTTAATGTTCACTGGATTCTAAAGAAAAATGGTTTTCTTTTCTGGTCGGATTCTATATAATTGATTCCGGTTGCCATCATCAATCACTGGGGGAGAACGCTATGTTGCCGACGCCGACCAGGTATTTTATCACCGCGGCTTCCGCCGAAGGTGCCACCGCACTCAACGCTTTTGACAACGCACTGCTGGCCGCCCGTATCGGCAATGTCAATCTGGTGCGCCTGTCCAGTATTCTGCCGCCGGGTGCCGTTTACGAGTCTGATTTGGAGCTGCCCCCGGGCGCGTTGGTGCCGACTGCTTACGGCTCAATTGTGAGCGATACCCCGGGGGAGCTGATTGCGGCCGCTGTGGGTGTAATCGTTTCCGCCGGCGACATCGGCGTAATCATGGAGTTCGGCGGGAAGTGTGATCGGAACGAGGCGCATGCGGCTGTCGATCGCATGTTGGATGAAGCTTTTGCGCGGCGCGGTCTGAGCGCTAAGGATAAGAGGATCACGGCCGTGGAACACCGCGTGGAACGGGTCGGTTGTTGTTTGGCGGCCGTTCCGCTCTGGTACTGACAATTTGGCTCTCAGGAGGCGAGCGAACTTGGAACTGTGGTTTACCGAGAAACAGAACGACGACTTCAGCGTCAGTTACCGCGTGGTTGAGACGCTGCGGGTCGAGAAGACACCGTTTCAGCACTTGGCCGTGTTGGATACCGTGCCGTTCGGGCGGATGCTTGTTTTGGACGGCATTGTCCAGACTTCGGTGGTGGATGAGTACATCTATCACGAAATGATTGCCCACGTTCCGCTGAACACGCATCCGAGCCCCAAGCGCGTATTGACCATCGGCGGGGGCGACGGGGGGACCCTGCGCGAGGTGACCAAACACCCCGCCGTCGAGAAAGCCACCCTGGTGGAGATTGACGAGCGGGTGATCGCCGCCTCCCGGGAATTCCTGCCGGAGCTGAGTTGCGGTTTTGACGCACCGAACGCCGAGGTGGTTATCGGGGACGGTATCAAGTACGTCGCGGATAACAAGAATACCTTCGACCTGATCATCGTCGATTCCACCGACCCGGTGGGACCGGCGGTGGGCCTGTTCAGTCTGGAGTTTTACCGGTCGATCCATCAAGCGCTGAAGGAGGACGGGCTTTTCGTGGCCCAGACCGAATCACCCTACTTCAACGCCGACTTGATCGCCCGTATCTACAAAGACATTTCCGGGATGTTCCCGGTGACCCGGACCTACTGGGCCTGCATCCCGACCTATCCGGGAAGCATGTGGAGTTTCACCATCGGTTCCAAGAAGTATGACCCGCTGCGGGTGTCCCCGGAAGAGATTGCCGACTACCCGACCCGGTACTACACACCGGCGATCCACCGCGCGTGTTTTGCCATGCCGCGTTTTCTGGAGGGTCGTTTTGAGTAACGTGCAGGATGTGGTCAGGGAACAGGACTTCATGGCCGCCCGCGCGGTTTATGCGGAAGCCCGGGCGGTAATCGTCGGTGCGCCCCTGGACGCGACCGTTTCTTTCCGGCCCGGTACGCGCGGGGGACCGGCCGCGGTCCGCACCATGTCGTACTGCCTGGAGGAGTACAGCCTGGATTTGGACCGGGATCTGCGTGACGTGGCCGTGCACGACCTGGGCGATGTCCTTCTCGTTCCGGGTGCTTTGAACCAGAGTCTGGCCCGCATTGAAGCGGTTGTCGACCGGCTGTGCGCCGACGGTAAAACACCGTTCCTGCTCGGGGGCGAACACCTGGTTACCCTGCCCGCGGTGCGCTCGGTGGCCGCCCGCTACCCCGGACTGGCCGTGGTGCACCTGGACGCACACCCCGACCTGCGGGAAGACTACCTGGGCGCGAAGCTCTCCCACGCCACGGTCATGCGGCGCATTGGTGAATTCCTGGGACCGAATAACCTGTTTCATTTTGGTATCCGTTCCGCGGACGGTGCGGAAATGGAAGCGGCCCGCGAAAGCGGGGCCTTTCACACCCACCGCGTTTTGCCCGGTCTTATTGAAACAGTGGCCGCCCTGCGGGAGCGGCCGGTGTACGTTTCGCTGGATATCGACGTGGTGGATCCGGCCTTCGCCCCCGATGTCGGTACTCCCGAGCCGGCCGGCGTGACTCCGCAAGAGGTGCTGGACACGGTACGGATGCTTACCGGCCTCCAGATCGTCGCCTTTGACGTGGTAGAGGTGAATCCGGCCTACGATCCGGCCGGAATCACCGCCCTACTGGCGGCCAAGGTCGTGCGCGAGGTACTTCTGGGCCTGGATTGGAGCGGCTGAACACCTTGTTCCAGTGCTTGGGCGGTTGACTTTTTGCGGCGGGATATGTATACTAGTGATCACGGTGGAGCTGTGGTGTAGCCAGGTTAACATATCTGCCTGTCACGCAGAAGACCGCGGGTTCAAATCCCGTCAGCTCCGCCATGATATTCGAGCCAAGGTAGCTCAGTTGGTAGAGCAGTGGACTGAAAATCCACGTGTCGGCGGTTCGATTCCGTCCCTTGGCACCACAAAGGTTAAGCGTGCGGAAGTGGCTCAGCGGTAGAGCATCGCCTTGCCAAGGCGAGGGTCGCGGGTTCGAATCCCGTCTTCCGCTCCAGAGCATTTTTGGGGAAATCCCCTTCTTAAATCACCTCCTCTGGTGGGCGCGAACCCATAAGGAGGTTTTCGTTTTTGGGCGGCTGGCCATTTGACCCAGCGCATCCAGAAATTATACAAAACGTACGGGGCGTTGGCTATAGATTTTAGGCCGCAAAGGTATTATAATAGACCATTATCTTATCATTCCCCTAAGGGAGGTGGTGAACGATGGCCCATTACAGAAGTGTGTTGGCCGATATGCTGCGGGAGCGGCGTCATCTGCTGGAACAACTCCACAGCGTCCAAGGTCACCGGGAAGAGGTGCTGCACCGGTTGAGGGACGTGGAGCGGCGCATCCTGCAGGAAGAGGAGCGCGGACCGCGCGCCTACCTCGACCACATCTTCGGACGGGCGCCCACGCCGGAACAGCCCCACGACCACTAAACAGACTACATCCCATTGAGGAGGCTTGAGACAGCCTCTTTAGTGTTTTCTTAATCCTCCCTTAACCTTACTTCGCTACAATCGCCCCGGAACAGGCCTGGGGGAGAGTCTATTGATCAGCCGAAGGTGTTGTGTATTCCCGTGCCTGCCGTTGCCGCGGCAGGTTTTTTGCCCGGTAACTTCCGGTCTGCTTGCCAGCGGTCCGTAGATACGTTATGTTTTTAATACAGTCCCCGGCGAAGGGTGATGGCGTGTATTCTTTCGACGAGGAACAGGTGGTCAAGGGTCTCAGGCTCTGCCTGGAAAACGCGGACCGGCTGGTGCAGGAGGCGGAGATTCTTCGAGCCGCCGGACACCTGGAGCGGGCGCTTTCCTTGTCGGTGCTGGCGTTGGAGGAGTTGGGCAAGCTTGTATGCATCAACGGGCTGGCTTTATCCCTGGCTAGTCAGAGCCGGGGAGAGGATTCTTTCAACTACGTACGGCGGACCCACCAGGCCAAGCTATCGGCCCTGTACTCCTATCCTTTGGTAATTTTTCAGTTTGCCGGTCTGGACGAGCGCCTGCTGGGAAACGAGGAAAACACCGGGAAAGTGAATAATCTCGTTCAGCACTTCTACAGGAACCTTGAGCGGTTGGAACCCTGGATCGGCGGTGTCGGCAACCTGGAAAAACTCAACCAGTGGAAACAGTGGGGCTTATACGTGGATTTCGACGACGAAGACGGGTTTACGGCCCCGTCCGGGTTCGCACCGGAAATGGTGGCCGCCGTAAAGGACCTGGCCGGCCAAATAGTCGGCGGTTTTAATTACATTCTGCCGCCCAACCTGGACCGTTACCGGGAAGCGATCAAGGCGATACGCAAAACGGTTACGCCGGAACAATTTAACGAAATTAGAAACTGGATTATCCAAGAGATCAAGGATAGCCGGAGCTAGGCGGTCGGTGCCCGCCGGCGGACGGATCCCGCCGATTGACTTGATACTTCTCGTTCATTACGTTATAATTAGGATTGCGGCGGCGTAGCCAAGTGGCTAAGGCGACGGTCTGCAAAACCGTTATTCGGCGGTTCAATTCCGCCCGCCGCCTCCATACTCCATACAGTGATATCGATTTTAAACGCAAAACCGTTGTCGATAAAAACCCTTCTGCTACATCAAACAGGGGGGTTTTCCATCCTCCGACATGGGCTGCTTTTTCTATGACTTTTGTGATACCTTGCTGTCTATCCACCCAAGGATAAAAGCCAGTGCTATACCCCAAAGCATTGACCCAACAAGATTGGATACGGCGGTCTTGAGGGGAACCGCTTCAAGCGTTCCCACCTGTAAAAGACTGGGAAGCGAGAAGAAAATAAACCATACGGCTGCGCCAAATACTGCTCCTTTAAAGAGGATGCGCTTACTGGATATAACAGGAATAATTAGGGCGAATATTGAACCAAGGATGCCCAAGAATCCGAATTGGACGCCTATTAGGAAGGCCCACTCAAGGGGAGCGTCCGGCCTCCTGCCAAGTATGAATAATCCCATAAAGTCAGCCCAGACCACTGTGTTGAATTCCAATGCACGAGTACCATAATTAAAGGCAAAGGGGACAAGTCCCGCGACGATGCCTGATACAAAGCCGTGGGTAAACCTATCCTTCATTACTTAGCAACCTTCTTACATAGCAATTTCTTGCAGGTATGCTCCCCCATTAGGAAAGAAAAATACAGCCCAGGCAACCGCTAGAACAGGTATTTAAGTCCCATCACACGTACACCCAAGCCGCACTTTGGGTGGTCAACTTTTGGCGATCGCGGTGGACAACTTTTTGATTAACAAACACACCTCTATGACACTTGGCAGCCACTATCGTACAACCGTCATAGAAAGTGGCATAAAGTTTATGGCACTTCGGCTTTACAGAAAAAGGAACCCAAGCCCTACGGTAATTGAGTTCACGGTCCATCGCCCGAAGGAACCGCTGCGCACATTCTCGGGCTTTTCTAGAGGAAAACAAGGCGTTGCCTGTCGAATAGAAACAGGAATGAATCGTAAGGAGGCACCGTCAAAGACAGTGAAAACCGATTTGCCGCCCAATCTTGGGGAACTTGACGAACCGCAAACGGGCCGGACCGCCACGGCTTTGTCTTGTTTCAACAACGGGTTCAACTGCGCCCAGGCGGTGTTGTCCGCTTTCGGCCCTTCTCTGGGACTTGACCGGGAAGCCGCCCTGAGGGTGGCCGGGGCGTTCGGGGCCGGAATGGGCAGACTGGGAGGAACTTGCGGGGCGGTGACCGGCGCGATGATGGTGCTCGGCCTGAAGTACGGGAAGACGCGGCCGGAAGACAATGACACCAGAGACAAGTGCTATCAGCTTGTCCAGGAACTGATGAAAAGGTTTGAGTCCAGCAGCGGGACCTTGGTCTGTCGGGAATTGTTGGATTGCGATCTGAGCACTCCGGAGGGATACCGGTTCGCTTTGGATCACAAGCTGTTCAAACTGGTCTGCCCCAAGTTTGTACGGGCCGCAGTGGAGATCACCGAGGACTTGCTTTGATTCCAACAACTAGGGGAAAATCTTTTTTGTTTCCTCCAATCTGATGGCCTCGGTGACCGCTTCCATTCTGGACATGATCTCGGGGAAACCCTCGGCTTGGCCGAAAGCGCTTATTGCCGCCCGGTTGACCTCCTTCTCCACCTGTTGGAGCTGCATGAGGAATTCCGTGTATCGCGAGCGGGTCGGGTACGCATCCATGAGCAGCGACTGGTAGCTGTCTCCTTCAGCTGCGAACAGCCGCGTGTAGTGGTCGGTAAGCAGATCTATCTCTTCCAGCTGTCGCCGGCGAACTTCATCGGCTTTGGTAGAAAATTCGTGTTGTTGCGCAGCGAAGCACCCGGCCAGCGCTTCCGCCTTGGACACACCGCTTTTCTTGATCTCAAAAGCGGCTTCGAGCGCCGTCTTCTTCGTAAACATGAGTTCCTCGCTGAATATCTCCACCGCCGCTTGAAACTTCTGATGACGATACATGTAGTGGAGAAAAACAAGCGGGATCAAGATCATCCACACCGAAAGCTCCGGTCTGTCCACAACTCTTGTGGCCACGATCCTGGCAAATTGCTCCTCCCGGGCAAGAACGAGTTCATACTTCCGGTCTGCCGAGGTCAAGGCTTGTGCCACCTCACTTTTTGAAGATGTCCTGCGCTTCCCTGGTTCTCAAGGTGTGTGCGGCTTTCTGCTTCAGCGCCGTCTGTGCCTGTAATTCGGCGCTTCCGCCTCTGATGGCCAGGATGATCCGGTCGATCTCGTTTTCGGCGGCCGCCAGTTTGCGCAGAAAAGATTCGTAGCCGGCGCGGGACGTGTAGGCGTGTCTTACCAGGGATGCATAATTCCTGCCGGTTGAATTCAGCAGGAGGGAGTAATGATCCAGAAGCAGCTGCGCCAGCGCCGCTTGGCGCCGGAACATTTCGTCGGCATACGGCGTATTAGGCGTCAGCCGGTCCCTGATCGCGGTTTCGATTTCGGCCGGCTTGGACTGCCGGGCGGAATCCGCCGCGGCGCGGGCTCCCTCCAGGGCCGGCTTTCTTAGGAACAAAAATTCCCCGGCGAATTGATCAACTTCCCGTTTGGCCGCGAAAAACTCGAACAAGAACTTGAACGGAACGAAAAAGTGCCAGGCGGGCTGAGGGCGGCCGGCCCGGAGCTGGAAGGCCAGGTTCTTGGCGAACTTCTCCTCATAGTCGAGGATGGCATTGTAGTTATCGGCCACGCCCGTCGACCTCCCGCATCATTTTCGATTAACTCAATTATGCCATGTGGGCCTCCGGCCCGTCAAAGCTCAGGCCGCACGTGACGGGTTGTGACACGGGATGTCGCATGGGACTGTACAAAACGGCCCGTATTGCATTATATTAAATAGGTGTGTGTGAGCCTACTTATGCAACGACCCAGCCCGAGTCCAATCCAGGGAATTCGTGGACGAAGGAGCACGCCGGAATTGACGGCTGCAATATTGAAGAAGCTAACTGAAATTACCGAAATAAGTTACCGTCACCCATTTTTTGTTTGTAAGGGGAGTCAGGAGGAAATGCTTTGCCCAACCGCAACCGGTGCACCTTTTGTGATCAGGGACTGTACCCTGATCGCCATCGCCACCGGCAAACGGGCCCAGAATCTTCGGGAACTGAGAGACAACCTGCTCATCATTCACCCCGGGAGCATCTACTATCACTTCTGGGGTGGGCTGTTGCGTTCACGGTTTGACAACCCGGAGTACAACAACGACTTCGCGGCCTGGGCGAACCACGGACTCCGCGACAAGATACTGGCGGAACGGCTCGGCGTCATCAACCCCGCCGACTTCTGCAACCTGGAGTTCCTGCGCCGGGAGCTGATCGAAGTGATCGAAGAACGGCTGGACGAGAGCGAGTTGGTGCCCTGGTCCAAGACCGATCAGCAGTTCCAGTTCATTCGGGCCCAGATTATCGTGTTCAACACCCACTGGCGGATCAGGGATCCGGAAGAACTCGCCGCCGTCGTACCCAAGCTGTCGGTCGGCAGCGTCTTCTTCCACTTCATCGACGCCCGGCGTTGCCACCCCGACGGTCTTGATCACTTCCGCGCCTGGCTGACTGGATGTGGCGAACGGTACACGGACCTGATCGACCAGCTTGCGGCCGTTGACCCTTACTTTGTGACGTTGAGTGAACTGCGGCAGCAGTTGGCCATAGTCTTCAGTCAATACTTCGGGAGAGAAAACTAATGACGACAATGCTGGAATCGTACGCCAGAGTGGCCGGCGAGGACGTGGTCAATCACCTTTACCAACTCTCACTCCCCTTGAAAGGGATGCGCGTGGTGCACGTGAATTCGACCCGGGTGGGCGGCGGCGTGGCGGAGATCCTGACCAAGCTGGTGCCCCTCAAGCGGGAACTGGGGATACAAGTCCGCTGGGAGGTCATCACCGGGGAAGCCGATTTCTACACGTGCACCAAGAGCTTCCACAACGGTCTGCAGGGGACCCCGGTCAGCATCTCCAACACCTTGTTGAACGCGTTCGAGGAGACCAACGCCAGGAACGCCGAAGGACTCCGCCCCATCCTGGAGGAGGCGGACGTGGTGTTTATCCACGACCCCCAGCCGGTGCCGCTCCTGAGGCTGTGCCCGAACCGGAAGGGGAAGTGGATCTGGCGCTGCCACATCGACGTCAGCCATCCCTACCGGCCGGTGTGGAAGTACCTGCGCAATTTCGTTGCGGAATATGACGTCAGTGTGTTTTCCCTGGCGGCCTTTTCCCAGTCCCTGCCCCACGCCCAGTACCTGATTGCGCCGAGTATCGACCCTTTGAGCGAGAAGAACATCGATTTGCCGGAAACCGAAGTGCGGTTGGTGTGCAGCCGCTTCGGCCTGGATTGCGACCGGCCGGTCATGCTCCAGGTGTCCCGTTTCGACCGCTTCAAGGACCCCTTGGGGGTGATCGAGGCGTACCGGCTGGCGAAAACCTTTGTCCCGGCACTCCAGCTCGTGCTGGCCGGAGGCGGTGCCACGGACGACCCGGAGGGGGAGGCGGTACTGGCGGAGGTCCAGGCGGCCGGGGCCGATGACCCCGATATCCACATCCTCGCTCTGCCGGCGGATGCGCACCGTACAATCAACGCGTTGCAGCGAGCCGCCGACATAGTGCTCCAGAAGTCCCTCAAAGAAGGTTTCGGCCTGACGGTGACCGAGGGCATGTGGAAGGGTAAGCCGGTAATCGGCGGTGACACGGGGGGAATCCGTCTGCAGGTGGTGAATCACCACACCGGTTTTCTGGTCAACACGCCGGAGGGTGCCGCGCTGCGTATCCGATACCTGTTGCAGCACCGTGACCGGCTCCAGGAGATGGGGGAGAAGGCCAAGGAATTCGTGCGCGAAAACTTCCTCCTCACCCGGCAGTTGCGGGAAAATCTGGCCTTGATGTTGGCACTGAACTACGGCGATGAGGACCGGATTGAATTAAATACGGTCTAGATCCTAAAACCAAGCGCCCAGCTGAGAGGTGAGAGGCTCATCCCACTTCCCACATCTCACCCCGCAGCGGGCGCTGTTCGACTCTAGCGGATGATGATTACCGGACAGGGTGCCAGTTGGATGATCTTGCGGGCGACGCTGCCGAACAGAAGGGCGCCCAACTGGCCGTGACCGGTGGCACCGATGACGATGTGATCGTATCCGTGCTCCCGGGCGTACCGGCACACCGCCTGGCCCGGGTCACCTTCCACCGACACCCGCGTCACTGGCAGGTTTTCTTTTTCAAACATTTCCGCGGCGTTGTCAAGGACGCTTTGGGAGTACTCCTGAAAAACCTCGGCCATCCTCCAGTGTGTGGCCGGCTCCGGCCCGACCGGAGGGATGTGAAAGGCATTGATCAGGGTGACTTTGGCGTCCTGATTATGACGCAACAGGTTCATTGCGTAGGCGATGGCCTTTTTAGCGTTTTCCGAACCGTCGGTGGCCACAAGTACTTTGTGAAACATTGGTACTCACCTCCAAGAATGTCCAGGTGCAACAGACCTTTTCAGTTTGCTATCTTCCGATCGCCACCCGTGACCCGCACCTTGAGGTCGGCCACTCTCCGTATCCCGTGGAGGAAGGCCCTGAGTTCGCAGCGCATGTGTTCCACGGGGTTGTTTTTGATTGCACCCGTGGGCCGGATGATAATCGCGTCCAGGTGGTACTTGCCCAGGTGATAGGCTACGGCCGCCCGGCCGTGTCCGTCCAGTATGTAGCGGGCATTCTGCTCCCAGATCAGGAGCAACGGAATCCGGTTTTCCAGCACCTGGGTCAGCTTTTCCCGGAGGTCCGGTTCGCCGTAGTCCAGTTCGTGCGTGGGCCGGAGTTCCCGAACGTCGACCCTTTCCACCCGAACGTCGATCAACGGGCCGTAGACCTGCCGGAACGCCTCGTGGAGCAGTTTCAGGAGCAACCCGCGCTTGAACCATTTCCGAGAGCCGTCCTGAATGATGTAGGCCGCCGTGTCCCGCAGGGCTTCCCGCTCGTCGTGCTCTTCGTGCTCAATATGGCTGACGATTTCGTGGTAAAGAATTACGATCTGTTCGGCCTCCGGGAGTCGGAAGAAGCAGGGATGCAGGTACACGCTCCGGTTTTCGATGTCCGCCTCCGCGATCCATTCGAGCTCGGGCGTGATCACCAACCGGAACCGGCAGTCGGAACGGCACGGGGGCGCGTACTGGAGCAGGAACGGCACCGCATGGCGGAGAAGCCGGGTCAGTATCGACTGCTCGTGTGTCTCCAGGTTGCCCTCCTGCAGGGTGACCCGGGGTTCGCGGTTGCGGATGGCGAACTCGGCCCGGACCACCGGGCGGTCGTGAAAGTTCAGCTTGTGCCGGTGTGGAACCCGGAACGGGTAGTGGGGGTGGATTTCCTTTTCCGGACTCTCGCTTGGCATCAGGCTTGTGCCGCGCACCAGGGTCAGGCCGAGGTTCGCCGCCGTGTCCTCCACCAGCCCTCTCGCTTTTTCAAGCGCTTCCCGGATTTCAGCCGGTGGCACCAGTTGCTTGGGATTGGCCGGGTCCGCGGCCAGGAGATACTGGGCCAACCGGCGCTCGTCCACGCTGATGAAATAAAGTCCCCGCCGGAGAAACTGGTCGGCCAGCAGCACGTTGGCCGGAGTGCCGACCTCCAGGCCCACCGGCAGGCCGGCCAGTCCCTCTTCGGCCAGGATCTCCAAGGCACGGTCGAGTTCCTGCAGGGTCCGGACCAGGGTCAGCTCCAACCAGACCGGCACCCCGCGCTCAAGGGCCTGTTTCAGCGCCCGGAGTTCCCAGCGGAAAAACGGCTCGTATTCGGGGTGAAGCAGGCGTACCATCCCGCCAAAGCCCATCACCGGGTTATCGTCGGGGGACTCAAAACCAGCGCCGCCCTCCAGGTTGCGGAATGCCGGCGGATCCAGGTCATTGGTGCTGTAGACCAGGACCTGGTCCGGCGGGGTGGCCCCGCCGGCCGCCACTATCTCTTCGAAAAACTCGCGGGTGTACAGGAGTTCCGGTTCCGGAACCGAGCGGACGAAATAGAGGGGGTGTTGGCCGAGGTTTTTTAAAACCTGACCCGCCCGGAGGCGCCGGCACGGCCATTCGAGCAGGGGGGGCGATTTGGCGGGCGGCGCCGGTGAAGGTGAAACGGCGGAGCCCCGCCCGACGGCCGGTGCGTTTGGTCCGGCCGGCTGTGGCGCGGCCTCGGCCGCGGCCACGGCCTGCGCGACCCGCACGTAGGTGGTGTCGGCCACGCCGATGGACTCGATGCCCAATCCGACGAGCGTGGCGGCGAAAGCGGGATCGTTTGAAGGGCGCTGCCCGCACAAGCCTGTTTTTACCCCCAGCCTGCGGCCGGTGGTGATTACCTTTTCGAGCGCCCGGAGAACGGCGGGGTCGGTTTCGTCGAAAACACTGCGCATCCGGTCGTTGTCCCGGCCGGTGGCCAGCATGAACTGGGTCAGGTCGTTGGAGCCGATCGAAATGAAATCAACCCGTGTACGGTCCCCGGCATCGAGTAGGAACGATTCCAGATCGAGGGCGTTGTAAGGCACTTCAACCATTATCCCGATTTCGAGGCCGTCCCGGCCGCGCTCCAATCCTTCGGCGGCGAGAAAATCCAGGGCCCGCTGGAGTTCGCCGGGGGTGCGGACGACGGGCAGCATCAGCGCCACATTGCCGAAACCCATTTCACGAGCCGCCTTTACCGCCTCCAGCTCCCAGCGGAACACGCCGGCGTACTCCGGGTCAATCATCCGGCCCTCGCCGCGAAACCCCAGCATTGGATTGGGTTCCTCCCGCTCGTACAGGAAACCGCCCAGCATCTCCCGGTATTCGTTGGTCTTGAAATCGGTGGTCCGGTAGATGACGATCTGGTCGGGAGCCTGGGTCACCGCAATCGCGGCGATGGCCCGCGCGAGGGTTTCGACGTAGAACTGTTTCCCGGACGAATAACCCCGCAGGCGTTCAATGATCGCCCGGCGCAGGCGGCCCCGGTTTTCCAGGCGCCCGCCCGGTTCAAACTCTCCACGGTCAAAAGCCGCCAGCGCCTGGGGGTGCACCCCGATCTCGGCCAGGGCGAATTCGGCACGCATCAGGCTGACCCCGTAGTGTGCGGGGTGCCCTGCGATCGGGAACATGCGGGCCACGGCCGGATTGGCCACGATCAGCCCGATCTTCGTCCTGGTCACGGGCAGGCTGGCCAGGTCCACGTCGTCTCCGATCTCGACCAGAACCTCTTCCAGTGGGAACCATCCACCGTAAACCTGACCGTTATTGGCGTCCACGGTTACCACCGGTTCCTCGTTCCGGCCGGCGGCTTCACTCTGCAGGAGCCGCAGCCGGTCCAGAAAGCCCTTGCCGACGCCGACCACCGCCGGTTTGCGCAATTCCCGGGCGACGATTGCGGCGTGGGAGGTGGTGCCCCCAACGGCGGTGATGAAACCCCCGGCCGCTTTCATTGCCGGCACCATGTCCGGAGTGGTGAATTCGGCACAGAGTATGTCCCCGTCCTTTACCCGGCTCATCTGGGCCGACAGCGCTTCCGGTTCGGTGGCGTCGATGATTACAACCCGGCCCCAGGCCGCCCCCGAACCGGGGACGCCTCTGAACAACACCTCGGCGGTCCGGGCGATTTCCGGGCGGACCACCTTTTTCTTTTGTTCGATGACGCCCGGCGATTTACCGGCGAAGATTGTCTCCGGCCGGGACTGCGTGATCCAAAGGCGGTCCCGGTCATCGACGGCTAATTCAATATCCCGGAGATCCTGATAGTGGTCGGCGATGGCGAGTACCGCGCCCGCGATCTCCCGGGCCTGGTCGTCGGTGATGCTGAACCTTCCCCGGAGTTCTTCGGGTACGGGTACGGTTCTGGTACCGCCCTCCGGGCGGTCGTCGTAGACGATCATTACTTCCTTGCCGCCCAGGCGCTTGTCCAGGATCACCATCCTGCCGGTGGGCGAAACCGCCAGGAGGTACTTGTCCGGTGTCTGCCGGCCGCTGACGATCGCCTCGCCCAGTCCCTCGCCGATTTCCAGGTAAACCACGCCCCGGGTGGTGCCGTGCCTTCCGCTCCAACCCGTTTCGATATCAACGTTGAAAGCGGTGCCCGACTTGCTGCTCCGGATCATTTGCTGGACCACCACGGCGATCTCGACCGCGAAGTGGTCAAACCCCTTTTCCAGGCGGTAGCTGATGGCCCGGTCGGTGAACAGCGAAGCCCAGCAGTTGCGGACCGCTTCCAGCACCGCCGGTTCACCCCGCACGTTAAGGTAAGTGTCCTGCTGGCCGGCGAAGGAAGCATCGGGCAAATCCTCCGCCGACGCCGAACTCCGCACCGCCACCGGCACGTCTTCCTGACCGGTTTTCGCGACCAGTGTACGGTAGGCCGCCCCCAACTCCCGCTGGATGTCCGGCGGGACGGCGGTCTGGGGCGATCGGATCCGGTTCCGGATGCCGCTCCCGGCCCGGGATACCGCGGCCACAAAATCGCGGGTACCGGTGGTCAGTCCGTCCAGGTGGGAGTGGATGTAGTCCGTAAGTCCCGGGTTTTCCGCAAGGAACCGGCGGTAGGCGCCGGTGGTGACGATGAACCCCGGAGGTACCTGAATACCGGGAACGTGGGCGAGTTCGCCCAAATTGGCCCCCTTGCCCCCGGCCAGGGCCAGGTCTTGAACACGTACCTCTTCGAAGCCCACGATCAGCTTTGTACTCCCGACGTCGCCGCCCGTCGCTCGGCTAAACTCGCTATCCGGTTTGTTGGCGATGCTCACGAAGAATACGCCTCCCGAAATGAATTTGGAGCGGTGGAAGAAACAAAACCTCCCCGGCTCCGTCTGGCCTGGGAGGCGTGGGCGTTCGATAATACAACCAGCTGAGTTCTCTGCGAGAGGCCTCGAAGGGCACCACCCGAAACCGGGAAAATTGGAAGTGAATTCATTGAAAGGGTAGCACATTGCCGGCTTTTGTGTCAACCTATTTATTTTGTCAAAGAACTACGCATCATATATATGGGTGTCAACCGTATTTATGTGGACTATTGGCTTAAATGTACGTAACTTTCGGCCCAAAGGTGCACCCCACTCCAGACTCCAGAGAGATAGCGGCCCGTCAAGGGCCGGACAAAGCGGAGTGAAAGGGAACGAGGAACCTGCGCGCGACCAGGCGCGGTATCAACAGGACTGACAAATCAGAATAACCGGGCAGCGGGCCAGCCGGGTGACCTTGCGGGCGACGCTGCCGAAAAGAAACGCGCCGAGCTGACTGTGACCCGTCGCCCCGATGATGATGTGGTCGCAGCCCGTTTCGTGGGCGTACTGGCATATAACTTCTCCCGGGTCACCCGGCAGGGCGACTTTTTCCACCAGGAAGTTCTCTTTCTCAAACGCTTCCGCCGCTTCGTCCAGCACCTCCTCGGAGCGTTTACGGTAGGCGTTCTCAATGCTGACGTGCGCGTCGTACTCGCGGAGCGTCGGGACCTTGAACACATTGATGAGGACGACTTTGGCTTCCGGATGGAGCCGTAAGAGGTTCAGGGCGTATTCGGTCGCGGCGTGCGCGTTGTCAGAGCCGTCGGTAGCCACGAGAATTCGGTTGAACATGTCTCTGAAATCACCTCCAGTGACTTTGATAAAACATTCACTTGCTTATCAGAATATACCACCGCCGCTATTGTGTGTCAACAACTAACTGATTATCCAGCTTGATTCCACCAGCGGGAACGTTCTTTACGGGCCCCGGCCGCCGGTGTTACACCGGGGCTGAATCCTTGTCGGGCAAACTGCGTACAGGCGGGCGGTCGGGGAGTCGGCGGTTGCCGGTTATCCGGGATGACGGCGGAAGGGATGATGGTGCGGAACTTGATCGACACCGATTTCACAAAGACCACGCCGCTCCGGTTGCATCAGGCCGACGGGGCACCCTGCCGGGTTTTGCCCGGCACCCTTGAGGGAGCCGCCTAACCCAGGATGATGTCGTCCAGGGACCGCTTGGGTACGTGGTGTATCCCGTCGGCGTCCCGCCAGTACTTGATGTCCCCATCGGGGCCGACCGCTTCCAGAACCACTTGCTCGGCCGGCTTCCCGAGGGCGATCACCAGCATGATCTCGTAGTGCGCGGGGATGTCCAGTGCCTGACGCAGGCCCTCTTTCTGAATGGCGCCGAGGATGCACCCGCCGAGACCCTGTTCGGTCGCCCCGAGCAGAATGTTTTGGGCGGCGATTCCGTGGTCACACCAGAAGTTCTTGGTCAGGTTGGAGTCGCCCAGAATTATAATGTACGCGCTCGGCCTTTCGCCTGCGGCCGGCCCGCGCCAATCCTTGAGGTAAGCCGCCCAGGCCAGATGGGGGAAGACGGCCGCGTTTTTTTCCGGGGTGTGGGCGAGGATGTACCTCAGCGGCTGGAGATTCGCGGCCGAAGCCCCCAGCCGCGCCAGGTTGACCAGCTCCCGCAGGGTTTCCCGGGTGATTGTCCGCCGCTCGTCGAAGCGCCGGTAACTGCGGTTTCGTGTCACCAGATCCAGAAGCATGCTCGCATCGCTCTCTTTCATATCCCGTTTGTACCGGTATCCGGTCCTTAACTGCCGGTCAGTACCAAATAAACGGCTATCGCCGCCGCGACCAGAACGGTCGTGAGCACAATCCGGCCCAGGGAAAGCTTCTTTGCTCCACCCACGCTGTTCACCTCCCGTATCTTTCGCAATTATTTTTCGCCCGACTCAACGCATTTTCCTGCCTGGTCGCGGTAGGCCGGGCTGCCCAGTAACTCGTCCACGGTGACGAAGCTGTAACCCTGGACCCGGAGGGTGTAGACAAGATCGGGCAGGGCGGCGGCGGCGGCGTTCAGGTCGCCGTCGGTACCCCCGGCCGAATGCATAAGGATGATTGAACCCCGGCGGGTGGCGGTTAGTACATGGATCAACACTTGGTCTGCGTCCCGGTGCTGCCAGTCCAGGGAGTCCGCCGACCAGTAAATCGACTTGTAGCCCATGGCCACCAGCGTTTTGAGATTTTCCTCCGACAGATAACCGTAGGGAGGGCGGAACAGGGCCGTACGTTTACCGGTAAGCGCGAAAATCTCTTGCTCGGTGCGGCAGATCTGGCTCCGGACACCCTCCGGTGACAACGTGAGAAAGTTCGGATGGGACCAGGAATGGTTGCCGATTACGTGTCCTTCCGCCAGAAGCCGCTTGACCACGTCCGGGTGTTTCGCCACCCGGTTACCGATCAGAAAGAAGGTGGCGCGCACCCTTTCCCGGTGTAGGATGTCCAGAATCATCGGCGTGTGCCGGTCGTCGGGACCGTCGTCGAAAGTCAGGGCCGCCTGTTTCAGTTCGGACGGCCCGCGGGAGGCAAAATCGGACGGGTGGTCTTTGAGTAGCCGTGTCAGGTTTCGCTCGGCCGGCGTCGGTGAAGTTGCCGCCATTTGGGGTATCGGCGGTTGCCGGGCGACCGGCGGTTGGTTCACTACGGGACTGCCCATTGCTTTGGCAACGGTTTCCATTGGTCCGCCGGAATGGATGGGTTCCGGGTCTTTTTCCGCATCTTGTGGACGGAGTATCGGGACGACGAGCACTTGACCGGCGTAAATGAGGTTTGGGTTTTCCAGGTTGTTGAGTACGGCGAGTTTATCGACGGCAGTGCCGTATTGAGCAGCGATACGGCAGAGGTTTTCACCGGTCGTAACCCGGTGGATTTGTCTGGCTTCAGACCCGGAAATCACTAAGAAGGTCAGGACGCCGGCCAGCAGGAACGAGAGCGTCAGACGTTTGACAAACAAATTGCGCCACCCTTTTTTGGATTCGTAGTTCAGTCTTATCAGCTGTTTCCCTATTGATGGAACCGGTCTTCCCTGAATTCTTTGCTGTCATTGCATCGCCTGCCGGTAAGTTGTGGGAGGGCCGACAGTGGAGGTGCGGCGGTGGCTCCTTTCTGTGGGACGGAATTTTGTGGTATCATGCTGGTACTCGAAAGGAA
>JACUUW010000166.1 GCA_014859075.1 Desulforudis sp. | reverse complement strand
GGTATTCGGGCAAAGCTATGATCCCCAGTTCGAGGCGAGCTGGTATGCGCTCCTGTCCGCCGACCTTTCCTGGCAGATGAGCAAGCGCAGTAAGAGCGCGGAAGAGGATCAACTGGTGCTGGATACCGTTCAGAAGTACTGGGCGGTGCCGCAGGCGCAAGAAAAAGTGGACGTCGCCGAACTTCGTGTGCCTCAGGCCGAGCTTGCTTTGAAGATAACGAGGCTTCAGGTTCAGGTGGGGCTTGCTCCCGCTCCCGGAATGTCACCCCAGCAGGCCCTGAGTAGTGCTGAGGCTGCGCTGGCCAAAGCGCGTGCCGATTTGGCAACGGCGCAAAACGAGCTTGATTCCGCGTATGAAGCCTTAAACCGGACAATCGGTTTGTGGCCGCAGGATCGTCCCGTTCTGGTTGACGGACTGGAGTTCGAGCCGGTGGAAGTGGATGATCTGGATATGCACGTGCGGCGGGTGTTGGATGCCAGCCCGAGTATTTGGCTGGCCGAAGAAGCAGTGACTATGGCCGAGTATGCTCAGGAACTGATGTGGGCGAAGGGGCAATACACGCCGTACGAGGTACGTGAGATCGAGGCCCGGCAGGCGAAGTTGGACGCTTCCTCGGCGCGGGATGCGGTACGGCAGGCAACCAGGGATTTGTATTATACGGTACGTAACCTTGAAAATGCCTACACTGTTGCCGGGGAAGGCGTGAAAACGGCGGAGGAAGCGCTGCGCATCACGCGCTTGTTGTTTGAGGTCGGGATGGTTACGGCGACCGAGGTGACGAAGCAGGAGGTGGCTCTGGCCGAGGCCGAGCAGGCCCGTTTTGACTTAGCGGTTCAGCATGCTTATACAAAGCTGGCTTTCCAGAAACCCTGGGCGATTGGCACCGGCAAGTAGCTGCGGTTAAAAGGTTAAAAGAGTCGGATTTTGTCCGAGGAGCCAAGGATTTTCACGACCGTGTAGAGATATAAATCTACGCGGTTGTTTATTGGTGGCATAAAGCATTGCCATTATGCCGGGGAGATTTGGTAACTTGCATTAGAGGACCGGAAGATGCAGAATATTTGTAGCTGGCCTTGGGAGGTAATTAATTATCTAGTTCAATGCAGGTGAGTTTATGCTAATGAAATGGTACATTCCCCGTGAGCACGGGGCTTGGTCCATGTGGATGACCCCTTTTATCATGGGTGCCCTCGTGTCCCCATGGACCATTTTGCAGTTACCGGCTTTTATGGGCATTTTATTCTTTTACCTGGCTTCGGGTTCTCTGTTCGCTATTATCCGTCCTAATCGGAAAAAGGAGTCACCTTTACCCAGCCTGATTGTTTTCTTGGCGCTCGGTCTGGCTTTTATGGTCTACCCGTTATGGAATCATCCGGAAATAGCGCTTTACGGAGTCATTGTCTTCGCATTGTTGCTGATTAATATTCATTTTGCCAGAAAGAGAAAGGAAAGGGTCATGACCAACAATTTAGTGGCCGTCGTGGCCCTGACGTCCACTGTTCTGGCGTCCGCCCACCTCGGTTACGGTGCGTTCCGTTTGGACGGGGTCGTGCTTTGGGTGTTGTCCAGCGCCTTTTTTATGGGCAGCGTGTTCTTTGTGCGCTCCCTGATCCGGGAAAACCGGAATCCCGCCTTCAAAACCCGGGCGAATCGCTACCACGGTTTGATCGTTCTCGCACCCTTGTCATTAGGGCAGTGGTGGGCCAGTATCGCACTGTTACCCAGCGCGATTAAGGTATGGTTAACGCCTTTTCATATCAAACTGCGCACTAAGGTCATCGGGGTTGTGGAGATCGTGAGTTCGGTGGTTTTCCTGGTGCTGACGGTGCTGCTATACCGGTCACCGTTTGTTTAGCGGCTCAGATCGGGCGAGGTCTGGCACCGGCACATTTTGATTTTGGAATTCCGGGGTTTTGTCCAGGCGAGCGCCGGCCTGCTTTAATAACTCCTGAATCTTTAACAGATCCTCTTCGTCAAGGGCGGCGGGGGATTTTTTGTTTTCAAGGCAGTAGGCGGCGATCAGGCCGGCGGCGTCACCGGTGACGGTGAGGTTGGGGATGACGCGCATAGAGGCCCAGGCCTCCGAGGAAGTGCTCTGGGTGTAGCCGGGCAGGAGCAGGTTGTCTACAGCCGGCGTGATCAGCGCTGTGTAGGGGATGTAGTGCGGGTTGGGCGGGGTCTCCAGGGTTTGGAGCGGTTCGCCTTTCCGATAGGCGTTGATGTCGATGTAGTACAGGCCGAGGCCGACACGCGCCGGGTGCAGGTACTGGTCGGCGCCGTTGTTCGGGCCGTCGCCGGTGTGGCGCACGGCGCTAGTGGGAAGGGCGAAGGCACCGTCGGCCCGGGTGGCGTGGGCGGTTTCACGCAGGTAGAGGACCGCGCCCACTACGGGGCTGCCGTCCGGACGGCGCACCAGTTCGGCGGCTTCAAAACCGGGGAAGCGGCGCAGGGCCGCGAGGAAGCGGGGCCTTTCCAGTTCCGTCAGGGCTTCCCGGTAGGCCTGGTCGGTGGACCATTGTCCCGCTTCGGTCAGGGCGGCGGCCGGCCAGCGGTGGGTGTTCCGGTCGATTTCCTGCTGCATGCCGTTGACCTCGTGGATGAGCAGGACGTTCAACCACCACTTGTCCGGGGTATCCTCAGCGATGTTATAACCTTTAAGCGTAAAACGATGGCTCGCGTTGTTGTAGGCGGTAATTACGGGATCATACCGGGTGAAGGCCTTGCCGCCCCAGCCCAGCCGACTGCCGTCGGCATCCTGGAAGTAAAAGAACTCCGGTTTGCCGGTTTCCGGGTGGCGGTGGGCCTTGGCGGCTTGGGGGTCAATGCCGGTAACCTGGAACATCAGGGTGGCGGCCTGCTGTTGTCCGTCAGCGGCCCAGTCCAGGCGTCCCGGCGAGAGTGGTACACCGGCCAAGCGGGTTAGGCGACCGGTATCCGAGGCATCGATAAAGAGGTCGCCCTCAATCCGGCGCGGTGTGCCGGCCCATTCGACAGTTTGGGTTCCGGGGTTGCGCGTCACCGGCCGCACGGTCAGCCCGGTGATGTGCCGCCGGCCCTGATCCACGTGTACTTCCTCAATTTCGTGTTGGAACAGGACGCGTACCCGGTCCGGGAATCCCTCCATCACTTCCTTGGAGAGCAGTTCGGCCATGGCCTGGGTGGGGTAGCCCTGTCCGTAGGCGTCAAACCAGCGGGCGAAGCGGCCCCGGGTCGGGGGTTCGCCCTGCCAGTTGCGAATATCAAAGAAGTTCTGGCCGCCGGCGGTACCGATACCGCCCAGCACGCTTTCGGGGACGATCAGCAGGACCTCGTTCCCGGGCGGCAGGTGGGCGGCGGTTTGGAAGGCGGCCGCCGAACCGGCGAAACCCCCGCCGTAAATGACCACGGTTTGGCCGGTGCGCGGCCAGATTCGGCCTAGTGGGGATTCCACCTGCAGAGCGCCCCAACCAAGGACGACCGCCAGCAGGGCGGTGACCAGGATTAAACGTGGCTTTCGGCTCAAATCAAAGCGCTCCTTTAATGTGTTGCCTTATTTTTCGTGGTTTACCGGCAGTTTCCCTGCCTGGTAGCACATTTTCCAAAAAAGTTTCGCCGGCGCAAATTTATGAAGTTTTGGCCCCTGCTCCGTTCAAGTTTGTGCAAGTCGATACTAGTCCGTGCAAGATACGCAAAAACATTGTATGATAATATCTAACCAACCAATTAGTTCAGAATTGTTAGGGGGCAGGTTTGCGTGGGGGGTAAGTCAACCGACCTGTTCTTGCCGGCGGAGACGAATGCGGCGCCAGTGGCGCCGGCAACTCAGCGGGCGTGGGCGTCCAAGCCGGATCTGTGGAATACGGTTAAAGCATATTTTGAGGTAACCAAGCCGGTTACGGTGGTGCTTTTGGTTTTTACAGCTGTGGCCGTGATGGCGGTGGCCGGGGCGATGCATCCGGTTTCCGGACGGCAGGTACTTCTGGCCGTATTGGCGGTGACTCTGGCCTGTGCCGGGGCGAATACGGTAAGCAGTTACGTAGACCGTGATATGGACGCGGTAATGCTCCGCACCAGGCGCCGTCCGGTGCCCTCGGGCCGGATCAGCCCCGCGCGGGCGCTTTACTGGGGGCTGTTTCTCTTTATGGTGTCGCTCCTGCTGGCCTGGAGTCTGAACCTGATCGCCTGGCTGACCTTATGGGGCGGGATGCTCGGCTATGTGGGGATTTACAGCTTATGGCTGAAGCGGCGCAGTGTTTGGAATATCGTTATCGGTGGCCTCAGCGGCGGGATGCCAGTTCTGTTCGGCTGGGCGGCGGTGA
>JACUUW010000165.1 GCA_014859075.1 Desulforudis sp. | reverse complement strand
AGGGATTATGAGAGGCTGAGATGACTACGCCGCCTCCGGCGTCCAGCGTCCGGGACAGGTAGGCAATAGCCGGAGTAGGCAGTACCCCCACCCGCAGGACATGGACCCCCACCGCGCAGATACCGGCGATCAGCGCCCCCTCCAGCATATCACCCGAGAGCCGGGTATCCCGGCCGATGACCAGCGCCCGCGCTCCGGTTTCCGCACGCAGAACATAGGCACCGGCCCGGCCGATTTTAAAGGCCAGTTCCGGCGAAAGTTCCCGGTTCGCTACGCCCCTGACTCCGTCGGTTCCAAATAATACGCCCATTAATGACAGAGACCCCCATAACTTCCTAACCAGTCCAAGCTTATCACGCAACTTTCGCGTTTTCAATAGTTGTTATATGGTATGCAAGGATACCGGAACGTGCTCGGATCACTGACAACCCTGTAACTGGAGAAACGACTCAGGAGTCAGACTCGTCGGAACCGCTGTTTTCGCTGAGTTTAAGGATGCCGTAGGCAAAACTGTCCGCCAGAGCCTGCCAGCTGGCCTCGATGATGTTGGATGAAACTCCCACCGTGCCCCAGGATTTCCGGCCGTCCCCGGTCTCGATCAGTACCCGGACCACCGCTCCGGTGCCGGCGTGCTCGTTCAGCACGCGTACCTTGTAATCGTGAAGCTGTATTTTCGAGATCGCCGGGTAGAATTCCTCCAGGGCCTTGCGCAGGGCGGCGTCCAGGGCGTTCACCGGACCGTTCCCCTCGGCCGCGGTGTGGACCACCTGGTCCTTAACCCGGAGCTTGATGATCGCCTCGCTGTAAACGTGCGACTCGTCTTTCAGTTCGGTCAGGATGCGCATGGTCTCCAGCACAAACGGCTTTTCATAGCCGTTATAGGCCTTGCGCAGTAAGAGTTCGAAGGAGCCCTCGGCGCCCTCGAATTGGAATCCCTGATGCTCCAGTTCCTTGAGCTCGCTGAGGATCCGCCGGTACTCGGCACTTTCCTGATCCAGACCCAGGTTCAGTTCCCGGTATTTATAGACCAGATTCGACAATCCGGAAAGCTCGGAAACCAGGACCTGCCGTTTATTGCCCACACTCTCCGGTGGGAGATGCTCATAGGTCTGGGAGTCCTTGAGCAGGGCGTTAACGTGCATGCCGGCCTTGTGGGAAAAGGCACTGGTTCCGACAAAGGGCTGACGCACCTCGGGGTTCAAATTGGCTAACTCACTGACGTAGCGAGACAGCTCAGTCAGATGCACCAGGTTTTCCTCGGGGATCGAGGGAAACCGCTTCTTAAAGATCAGGTTCGGAATGAGCACACAGAGGTCGGCGTTGCCGCAACGCTCCCCGTAGCCGTTGATCGTCCCCTGAACGTGAGCGCAGCCGGCTTCCACCGCCAGGATGGAGTTAGCCACCGCCAATCCGCCGTCGTTGTGGGCGTGGATCCCCAGGGGAACATTCACCGCCTGACGCACATAAGCCACGGTTTCCTGCAGTTCGGTGGGTAAAAAACCGCCGTTGGTCTCACAAAGCGCTACGCTGTCCGCCCCGGCGTGCACCGCCGCCCGTACCGTAGCCATGGCGTACTGGGGATTGGCCCGGTAGCCGTCAAAGAAGTGCTCGGCGTCAAAAATTACCTCCAACCCTTGGCTTTTCAAAAAGGCCACCGAGTCCCGGATCATGGCCAGGTTTTCCTCCAAGGTGGTGCCCAGCACCTGGTAGACGTGAAAGTCCCAGGACTTGCCGAAGATGGTCACTACCGGCGCCTTACTGTCCACGAGCGCCTGCAGGTTGGCATCCGCGGACACCGAATGACCGGCTTTCCGGGTACTGCCGAAGGCACAGAGCTTGGCGTTCCGGAAGTTCTCATCCCGGGCGCGCTGGAAAAACTCCGCGTCCTTGGGGTTGGAGCCGGGCCAGCCGCCTTCGATATAATGGCAGCCGATCTGGTCCAGCCGACGGGCGATCTTGAGCTTATCTTCCACCGAAAAGGAGACACCCTCGCCTTGGGTTCCGTCCCTCAGAGTGGTATCGTAGATTTGGACTGTTGGAGTCATCTAGATAATGCTCCCCTTGTTAAAACTGACATGGTTAATTACGGTGCTGATGCCTTTACTTTACGCCGCACATGCGCAATAAGTCCCCCCGCCGCGATAATTTCCTGCATAAACGGAGGAATCGGTTTAGCCGCGAATTCTTCACCCGTGGTTAGATTCTTGATCCGGCCGGTAGCGGCGTCAACCACTACCTGGTCGCCGGGCCCGATGCCATCCACCGCCGCCGAACATTCCAGGATGGGCAGCCCGATGTTGAAGGCGTTCCGGTAGAAAATCCGGGCGAAGGTCCGGGCGATCACGTAGGAAACCCCGGCCCCCTTGATGGAGAGCGGCGCGTGTTCCCGAGAACTGCCGCAGCCGAAGTTGTTACCGCCTACGATGATGTCGCCCGCTTGCACTTCCCCGGCGAAATCCGGATCAGCGTCCTCCATACAGTGCTTGGCCAGCTCAGCCGTGTCGGAGGTGTTCAGGTAACGGGCGGGGATAATCACGTCGGTATCGATGTTGTCACCAAATGTCCACGCTTGACCCTCAAATCTGACCGCTAACCGCTCACTTCCCACTTCTCATATCACCTCACCCGGATGGGCGATACGGCCCAGAATCGCCGAGGCAGCAGCCACGGCCGGATTTGCCAGGTACACTTCGCTTTCGGGATGACCCATACGGCCTACAAAGTTACGGTTGGTGGTGGCCACCGCCCGTTCGCCCTTGGCCAGCACACCCATGTAGCCGCCCAGGCACGGGCCGCAGGTCGGGGTACTCACCGCCGCGCCGACCGCGATGAAGGTCGCGATCAGTCCTTCTTCCATGGCCTGCCGGTAGATCTCTTGGGTCCCGGGGAGGATGATCAGACGTACGTTCTTATGTACGTTGTGCCGTCCCAGTACCCGGGCCGCCAGCCGCAGGTCTTCCATCCGGCCGTTGGTGCAGGAGCCAATCACCACCTGGTCGATCTCCACGTTTCCGGCCGCGCTCACCGCCCGGGTATTGTCCGGGGAGTGCGGGAAAGAAACCTGGGGTTCGATCTTGCTCACGTCGTAAACAATCGTCCGGGCGTAAACGGCGTCCGGATCGCTCCGGAAGATTTCATAGGGGCGCTGCGCCCGGTCGCGTACGTAGTTAACGGTGCGCTCGTCAGGGGCGACGATCCCGTTCTTGGCCCCGGCCTCGATGGCCATGTTGGCCATGGTGAAGCGTCCGTCCATGGACAGGTTGTCGATCGCCGGCCCGGTGAACTCCATGGCCTGGTAGAGCGCCCCCTCGACGCCGATATCACCGATGGTATGGAGAATCAGGTCCTTGCCGCCCACCCATTCGGGCCGTTCACCCTCATAGACGAACTTGATGGACTCGGGTACCTTGAACCAGGTTTCGCCCTGCGCCATCGCCGCCGCCAGATCGGTACTGCCCACGCCGGTGGCGAAGGCGCCGACCGCTCCATAGGTACAGGTGTGGGAGTCGGCCCCGATGATGACATCACCCGGTCCCACCAGGCCCTGTTCCGGCAGGAGGCAGTGCTCAATGCCCATGCGCCCGACTTCAAAGTAGTTAGTTAGTCCCTGGGCACGGGCGAATTCCCGCATGATCTTGGCCTGTTCCGCCGACTTGATATCCTTGTTCGGTACAAAGTGGTCGGGTACCAGGATCACCCGCTCCGGGTCGAAAACCCGCTTCACGCCGATTTTCTTAAACTCCCTGATGGCCAGGGGGGCGGTAATATCATTGCCAAGCACAGCGTCAACCCGGGCCGAAATCAGTTCACCCGGCGTAACCCGGTCCTTTCCGGCCCGGCGGGCCAGTATTTTTTCGGTGATAGTCATGGCCAACGTTGTTCCACCTCATTAAGTTCCATGATCTTGAACCAGTAATGTACACTTATACACTAATCTATTAGAACTAGAATTCAGTAGTCGGTAACCAGTAGTCAGAATACCCGAAGAGTGAGCTTCGAGTGACCTTGGTCGACGTTCATATCACAGTCTACCGCTTCCCTCTTCTGACTACTGACTACCGGCTACTGACTACTGTATTCCGGATCCCTAATCCTGTTTGCGCGTCTTCTCGTCATAAACAATTTTGTTTATGACGTTCACGTAGGCCCGGGCGCTGGCCTCCAGCACGTCGGTACTGATCCCGCGTCCGGTGAAAACCCGGTGTTCCTCGTCCCGCACCTTCAGGGTGACATTGGCCAGGGCGTCGGTACCGCCGGTGACGGCGTCGATCACATAGCTGACCAGTGCGTATCTCCGGCCGGTGGCCT
>JACUUW010000164.1 GCA_014859075.1 Desulforudis sp. | reverse complement strand
GTAGTACCGCTCGAAATCCTTGCCGAAAGCCCGGACGTCCAGCATGAATATGGCCACGTCCAGACCGGGGATATGTTCCTTCGCGACGATGCCCTGCTTGGTGGCCTGCATGCAGCACACCGCCGAGCAGTATTCCTGGCCCCGGGCCACGTCACGGGAACCGACGCACTGGAGGAAAGCGATCTTTTGTGGCTCCAAACCGTCGGAAGGCCTGATGAGCTTGCCATGGCTGGGACCGGAAGCACTCAGCATCCTCTCGACCTGAATACTGGTCAGCACGTTTGGGTAGACCCCGTGGCCATACTCGCTCAAGATTCCGGGGTCAAACAGACCGTACCCCGTGCTGAGAATGATCGCCCCCACCCGCAGGACGACTTCCTTATCCCACATCATTGGTTCGATGGCCCCGGCGGCACACGCGTCCGTGCACTCGTCGCACTCCAGGCAAGTGTCCATGTCCAACGCGTAGGCGTGAGGAAACGACTGGGCGTAGAGGCGGTAGATCGCCTTGCGCCGGCCCAGCCCGGCGTTGAAATCGTCCACCGCTTCGATGGGGCAGGCCGCGGCGCAGTCCCCGCAGCCCTTGCATTTCCCGACGTCCACGTAGCGCGCAAAAAGCCGCACACGGACCCGGAAGTCGCCGGGCACACCCCGCACCTCCCGGATTTCCGCGCAAGTCATGACCTTGATGTTCGGGTGACGGCCGCATTCCACCAAGCGCGGCGCCAGAGTGCACATGGCGCAGTCGCCGGTGGGGAAAGTCTTGTCCAATTGGGCCATGTGCCCGCCGAGCGCGGGCTGTTTTTCCACCAGATACACATAGAAGCCGGTCTCGGCCAGGTCAAGAGCCGCCTGAATCCCGCCGACACCGCCCCCGACCACCAGTACCGCACCGTTAACCGTTTGCAGTTCACCCGCCTCCATGGCGAAAAACCTCCTTGCCTTGGGCTTCCGATCAACCGACTAGGGACAGCCTGCGGAGCAGGGACACCGGTTCGATCCAGTGTTTGCCCAGCCAGGAAAGAGTATCGGGCAGCTCAAAGGCCAACCCCATTAATTCGGTGAAATAGAAACACGGCGGCCCGCCGGCACGCCCCGGGCGCCCCATCTCCAGGTTCGTTTGACAAAGCGGGCAGGCGGTGACCAGCGCTTCCGCCCCGGCTTCCCGGGCCATCTGGAGCAGGCGGGTGACCAGGGCCTCGGCCAGCCGGGGGTTGGTGACTGAATGCACGGCGCCGCAGCACTCCGTCTTGTATGACCACGGCCGCACCTCGGCGCCCAGGCGGGTCATCAGGTTGTCGAGGATCATCGGGTTTTCCGGGTCGTCGAACCGGGTGACCCGCGGGGGACGTACCAGCAGGCAGCCGTAATAGCAAGCCACCCGCAAACCGGTCAGCGGGCGTTTCACCCGGGTCTCCAATTCGTGCTGGTCGACCCGCCGCGACAAGACTTCCAGCAGCGAGACCACCGTGATCTTCTTATCGAAAGTGAACCCGACGAGCTCCTCGATCATCCCGGCCTTTTTCCGCCCGCGCCGCAGGGTGTACTCGGCCCAACGCAGCCGGTTGTAACAGGCCGCACAAGCCACCAACACGTCCATCCCGGCTTTTTGGGCCCGAGCCAGGTTGCGGGCGGGCAACGCCAGACCCAGAATGGAGTCGACCTTGTAGGCCGACATCCCCCCACAGCAGTTCCAGTCTTCCACCTCAGTCAGGTCAATCCCAAGCGCCGTGCACACCGAAACGGCCGACTGGGCATATTCCTTTCCCGTTCCTTCCGAGGTACACCCAGGATAGTAGGCAATCTCCATCATCTCGCGTCCCTCCGCTTTGCCGCGTCCAGCCGGCGAAAGATCCGGCGCACCTCGCCCCGTTGCTTCACGTGGCTGAACATGAGCGGCAGCTTACCCCTCCGGAGCATGGTAACGCCTTCTTTCAGGTCGGTGAGCAACCGATGCGTCTTCACCTTGTAGCGCGCCAGGAGCAGCGTTTCGTTCACCCGCCCCCGACGTCGGATATCGTCGACGAAGAGGCGGTGGAACACGGCGTTGTCCGGCACCGGCAGCCTCGCCGCCACCGCCATTTCTTTCAAAGCGTCCATTACCTCGGGGATGTTGATCCCGTTCGGACACCTCACCGTACAGGTTTGACAAGCCGAACACAGCCAGATCGTCACACTCCGGAGCGCCTGTTCACGCAGTCCGAACTGGACCAGGCGCACCATTTGGTTCGGCATGTAATCAAAGTACTCGGAGAGGTAGCACCCCGAGGTGCATTTCTGGCACTGATAACATCTTTCAATGGGCTGCAGACATTTTGCCTTTACCTCGGCCAGGAAACCCAGGTCCATTTCCACCGGCCCCTGATCGGTAAGCACACGCACGTGAGTCCCCCCTAGTCCTTATTTATTCAATTAAAAGACTAAATATTCAGACATTTATTTTGAAAAAAACGCAACGCTTTACACGTCGTAAAACTGAGTAAGAGTGGGCATGTAAAACCGGATTATGCGTTTAATAAGCCTTCCCCCCTTAGAAGCCAGAGGCCGCTGGGGTATGTAAACGCCCATCGGCCTTGTTCGCGGATAACACGGGTTTGATGATTACTGTTGTCAGGCGCCACCGATATTAATGAGAAACTGACCTCCGTTTATGATAGGATAGCATGCACCGATCGGCGGGATCAACGATTTGCCGCCACCGGCATTTATTCGCCCCCCAACGGTCGCGACAGGCGGGCAACAGGTATCGCCCGCGGGAAACCGGTGTAGAGGTTCACCCTCCGGCGGGGTAACGCCCGCCGTCCTAGAGCAGCGTCTGGACGGCGTTGGCGATGTCTACCGCCGTCAGACCGTATTTCCGCAGCAGCTCTTCCGGCTTGCCCGATTCGCCGAAAACGTCGCGCAACCCGACCCGGAGCATGGGGACCGGGTAGTGCTCGGCTAGGGTCTCGGCCACGGCGCTGCCCAACCCCCCGATGATGCTGTGTTCCTCGGCGGTGACAACAGCTCCCGTCCGCTGGGCCGCGTCGACGATCGCCTGTATATCCAGGGGCTTCAAGGTGTGGATGTTCAGGACGCCGACCTCCAGTCCCTCGGCGGCCAACTGCTCGGCGGCCTCCAGTGCCTGCGCGACCATCAGGCCGCAGGCGATGATGGTCGCGTCGAGCCCCTGGCGCATTTCCACCGCCCGCCCGGGCACAAACTCAAAATCATCCCCGTGGAGCACCGGTACCCCGGCCCGACCCAAGCGAATGTACACCGGACCGTCGGCGGCAGCCGCCGCGCGAACCGCACCTACCGTCTCCGTGGCGTCGGCCGGTACAAACACGGTCATGTTGGGGAGTACCCGCATCAGTGCGATATCCTCGACCGACTGGTGCGATGAACCGTCCTCGCCGACGGTGATTCCGGCGTGGGTGGCCGCGATGGTGACGTGCAACCGGGGATAAGCGACGCTCTGCCGGATCTGATCGAAAACCCGGCCGGTGGCGAACACGGCGAAGGTGGAACAGAAGGGAATCTTCCCGGCCGTCGCCAGTCCGGCGGCCGTACCGATCATGTTCGCCTCCGCGATGCCCATGTCAAAAAACCGGTCCGGGAACCGCTTCTTGAATTCAATGGTCTTGGTGGATTTGGCCAGGTCCGCGTCGAGCACCACGACGTCCGGATTCTCCCCGCCCAGCGCCGCCAGAACCTTGCCGTAGGCCTCCCGGGTCGCAATTCTGGTCATAACCTGATGACTCCCATCTCTTGATGATTTATTTCAAGACTACGTCTCCACGTCCGAAAAATTGCCGGCCAAATACCGCAAACTCCGAGACCGTTCAAAAGCGGGCATGGCCGGGAAGGCGAAGCCGGCCGGCGCGGAGCATACCGGGTAGTACGTGAGCACCGGGGCGGCGAGCCTGACGAAGCAAGGCGAAGCTTTTCAACGGTCTCCCTTCATGACAGTTCCTTGAGGGCCTGCTCCACCTGCTCTCCCTTGGGCGCCACTCCGTGCCAATCCACCCCGTGTTCCATAAAAGATACGCCCTTGCCCTTGACGGTCCGCGCCACCACGGCCGTGGGCCGTCCCCCGATGCGCCGCGCCTCCGCCAAGGCCTCCAGAATCTGCCCGAAGTCGTGACCGTCGATCTCGCACACATGCCAGCCGAAGGCCCGCCACTTATCGGGCACCGGTTCGGGCGCCATCACCTCGCTCACCGGCCCGTCAATCTGAAGCCCGTTGTAATCGATAAACACCACGAGGTTTGCCAGGGCATAGTGCGCCGCGGCCATGGCCGCCTCCCAGACCTGTCCTTCCTGAATCT
>JACUUW010000163.1 GCA_014859075.1 Desulforudis sp. | reverse complement strand
GTCAGGAAAACACCGGACCGGGCACGAATAAACAGTGGCAAACCAACCCGTTGGAGGTTGCCATGGCCCGGATCAAGCCCCACACCAGACCCGTGGAGTTACTCTATCGCAGTGGATTTGCCGTCCAGGCTCTGGGACTGTCGGCGCTCGTCCTTTCCCCCGACGCCTCCCGGCTCAACTCCGCCTGGTCGCTGGCCGGCTGCCTGCTGATCAGCGCCGGCGTACTCGTTTCCGGCTGGCTGCTCCAGGTTTACACGCCGGAGGTCCGGCTGATCATCCTGGTTTCCGCGGCAGCGGGCTACGTACTGCAAGCGGCCGGCACGGTGAGCGGCCCCGATTACCTGGTACCGCTCGGCCTCGGATTCGTATTCGTCGGCGCCTGCGGATTGGTCGGCAAAGAAGCTTACTGCTTCCGCTTCCGCGAAGGCTGGTACCTCATGCCGGTCCTGGCCGTAACCACCGTCTCGCTGCTGTTCCAGAATGCCGCAGACCACCCGCTGACCTGACCCTAGTTCTTCTCGTTATCGCCGCCGCCCTGCAGTTTTCCTTCACCGTCCGCAAATACAAGATGCCCTTTTTCGACCGGTGCGGCCACTGAAACAAACCGTTTCGGCCTCGGACCCCCCGCTCAGGTTTCCAGGTACCCTAAGGGAAGTCCCGTGTAGTTTTCGGGGGGTGGGCGGTCGTTTTGGCCCGGCGAACGGCACGCGAACCGGGCAATCCCCAGTGTTTCGCCCCCGGCTTCCGGTTACCCCGCTCATACTCCTGGTAGTAGCCCTAATACTGCGCTTTACCGCCGATCTCTTTTTTCGTCGCAAGGACAGCTGTAGAATAGGTGGTATCATTGGGGAAATGGCTGCAGTGTTAAGTGACGTACTCCAGTGCCACAGCCTTCCTTGAAACCTTTTTGGAGCCGGGGATGGGAGAATCCATATCCACGAGCCGCGGGATTTGGAGAAGGTGCTGGTGGATGATAAACTGAAAGTGTCCCGGTATATCCCGAGTTGTTGCCGCCGATCAATCCGCCGGTTAATCCGAAAAGTTCTGATAACACCGGAACCCGGCCGTCCCCCCGGAGAGGAGGTGGAATACGTTGGAGGACGTAATCCGGATCCTGCAGTCCATCACCCCGTTCTCATCCCTGAGCGATTCGGTGCTCCGGGAGGTGGCGCCCCGCGTCCATCTCCAGGAGTTTCCGTGTGAGACCTACGTATTCCGCCAGGGCACGCCAAGCTTGCAGGCCCTCTATATCGTGGTCAGCGGCCTGGCGGAAGTGACGGTGACCAACAACCGGGGGCATGAAAACGTGGTCGGCTACCGGCACCGGCACGATTTTTTCGGGGAAACGGTGGTATTGACCGCTGACGAAGAATACCCCGGCGCGGTGCGGGCCAAGGAGGACCTGACCTGCCTGGTCATTCCGCGGGAGGTCTTCGAGGGCCTGATGTATCATCACCCCGAGGTGGCCCGTTTTTTCAGCCGGGTGATGCTCAGCCGGATGCGCCGCCTTTACCAAGAAATGGTGGCCGAACAGGCTCCCGAAACCTCGGTCCGGGCCGAGGCAACCCTGTTTCGCCGGCGCGCGGCGGAAATAATGTCCGCGCCGGTAATCACCTGCCGGGCCACCGAGCCGATAAGTAACGTGGCCTCACTGATGGTGGACAGGAATATCAGCGCGGTGGCCGTAGTGGATGACGTCGGCCAACCCTTGGGCCTGGTAACGGAACGCGACCTGGTAGCCCAGTTGACCGAACCCCGCCGGGATTGGCCGGCGCACCTGACGGCGGAGAAGCTGATGCGCAACGACTTGGTACGGATACCGGTAACGGCTTACTTACACGAAGTGCTGGTACACATGATCAAGCACGGTGCCAAACATCTGGCCGTAATGGAAAGCGGCCTGCTGGTGGGAATCATCAGCGTGGTGGACCTGGCCCGCGCCCGCAGCACCGGAACGCTTTTGGTGGCCCACCGCATCGAAACCCTGCAGACGTTGGAGGAACTGCACGAAACCAGCCGGGAAATCGACAATTTCCTCAACGCCCTGGTGGCGGAAAAAACGGCGATGCGCGACATTCTCGCCATCCTGTCGGAACTGCACGACGCCTTTACCCGGCGGGTAATCCAGTTGTGCGAAGCGGAATTCGAAAACGAACTGGGCCCGAAACCGGCCGAATATTGTTGGCTTGCCCTGGGAAGCGCAGGGCGCCGCGAACAAACGATCCGTACGGACCAGGATAACGCCATCATTTATGCCGATCCGGAGAACGGCACCGGGGCCGACATCGCCGCCTATTTCCAACAGTTCGGGGCGCGGGTGACCGGGATCCTGGAAGAATGCGGCTTTCGCAAGTGTCCTTTCGGGGTGATGCCGTCCAACCGGGAATGGTGCCGGTCCCTCGGTGAATGGCAGGAGCACCTGGTGCGGTTGATCCTGCGGGTTAACCCGGAGGATATCAGAATCCTGACCATCCTGCTGGATTTCCGCCCCGTTTACGGAAATTTCGAAATGGCCCGGGCATTGTGGGATACGGCTTTCAAGGCTTTCGGCAAGGTTTCCAGCGGGGCACTGCACCTGGTGGCCGACAGTAAGGCGCAGATGCGGGTGCCGTTGAACCTCTTCGGGGGATTCATCACCGAGAAGTCGGGCCCCCACAAGCACGAAATCAACCTGAAAACGGCGGCCTGCGTCCACATCGTAAACTCGGTGCGTATCTTGGCCCTGCAGCACCGCATCACCGAAACGTCCACTTTGGGCCGGTTACGCCTGCTGGTGGAGGCCGGCGCCATCACCGCGGATGACGCCGAGTTTATCGAGGCGGCTTACGAAACTCTGCTTATGTTCCGGACCCGGGAAGGCCTCCGGAAGCTGCGCCAGGGTGCGGAACCGGACAACTACCTCCGGCCGGGTGCCTTGAGCAAACGGGAGCAGGAAATCCTGAAAGACGCCCTGTCGGTGATCTCCCGGCTGCAAAACATCACCAGCAGCCGGTTCGGTGAGTTATGGAATTACCCCGGCTTTGTGGACGGCGTAAAGCTTTGATTTCCAAGCTGCGGCAAGTTCTCTCTACTGATCGCAACACCCTAATCTCACGGTGTCCATCACACGTATTTGCATTTCCCCTCATCAGGGTTCGGGGGTGATCCGGAAAATGCCCGGCAAGTGGCTGGCGAAGATTAAAGACGGGGTCAGCGCCCTGGCGGATCAGGTCCGCTTCGACGTCCCCCGGCATCCCGGTGCGGTCCAAATGCGGGAGTGCCTCACCGCGGGGGCCGGAAAACCCGACCTGGACACGCCGCTGAACAAGCTGCGATTCGTTGTGGCCGACACGGAAACCACGGGCTTCGCACCCCACCGCGGCGACGAGGTGATCGAGCTGGGCGCGGTGGTGCTGGAAAACGGCAGGCCGTGCCCCAAGCAGTCTTTCCACCGCCTGGTCAATCCGGGCCGGGACATTCCACCCGTAGTAACCGCGCTGACCGGCATCACCGCGGAACAGGTGGCCGAGGCCGACAACCTCTGTACGGTACTGCAAGATTTCCTGCCGTTTATGGACAACGCCTGCCTGGTCGGACATCAGCTCGGTTTCGACCTGGAGTTTCTCAACCTGAAGCTCCGGCAGTTCTGCGGGGCGACCATCAGAAACGCGCGGTTCGACACCCTGGTCGTGGCCCAGAGGCTCTACCCCAATCTGCGCTCCTACAGTCTGGACACCCTGCTTGAAATGCACGGAATCGAGCCGGCCGGGCGTCACACCGCGCTGGGCGACGCATGGCTCACCGCCCGCCTGTTCAGCCTACAGCTCGAACTCCTGGACGTGATGCGGGTCAGAACCGTCGGCGAGCTGTCGGCTTTTCTCACCTTCGACGTGGTTTCCCTCCCGAACGCGTGAAACATTTTTGCCCCCAAAACATATAATATACCACCCAACCACACAAACGGGCGGGGTGCATGCTGCAAACCCCGAAGGCCGGCGACACGCCAGCCTTCCCCTTTTTTTCAGGGCCGTTAAAATGGTGTGCTGAATAATGATATACTAAGCCAACAGTAACGAAAGGGCTGTGTTTTTTTTGGACCCGAACCGGGGGTCAAGTACGAATTATGGTGTAAATTCCCTCTGAACGGATAAGATCACCCCGATTTAGGCTGCATTTTTACTCACCAGCGAGTCACCGCAGTGCCCGTAACCGCTGGCAAGAATACCTCCGAGATTGGTTCTAAAGCGGCAGGGATGGAGTGCGGTGAAACCGATTCACCCTAAGCTTGCGTATTCCGGTGAAAGCGGACGTTCCGGAGTTTCCGGACGGGGGTCGG
>JACUUW010000316.1 GCA_014859075.1 Desulforudis sp. | reverse complement strand
CTTCGCGAGGAACCCCAGGTGGGTGTGCCTGCCCTCGACCGCGCGCCAGCGGCATCCCGTCCTGAACAAGCAGCAGGAAGAGGCCCGTAACTTACTGGCCGGCTTACCGTTTAATAAAGAAATTACTGCTGATCCGGCAAACAATACCGGTGTCATCGCTTGCGGGGTGGCCCTGGGTTACGTCCGGGAGGCTCTCGCCCTGACCGGCCTGAACCGGTCGGTGGATGTGCTGAAAATCGGCACGCCCTACCCGTTGCCGCCGGAGCCCGTGCTCGGCTTCCTGAAGCGGCTCGACCGGGTGCTGGTGGTGGAAGAACTGGAACCGGTCGTTGAGGAACAGGTCATCCACCTGGCTTGGAAGCACCGCCTCTCCACGGTGATCAGCGGCAAACACGACGGTCTGGTTCCCCGGGAGGGGGAACTCGACGTGGATCGGTTACTTGCGGTGGTAGGTGCCTTCACCGGCAGTGATACGGCGCAGGTGGCGACCGCCGGCGTGGCTTCCCCGCCCCCGCTGCCGGTCCGCCCACCCGTGATGTGCGCCGGTTGCCCGCACCGCGCTTCCTACTACACGTTCAAGAAGGCGGCAGAGGGCCTGGACATTATCTATGCCGGTGACATCGGCTGTTACACCCTCGGGGCGATGGCGCCGCTCAAAACGGTTGACACCTCACTGTGCATGGGAGCCGGGGTTACAATGGCTCACGGGATGTACTATGCCGAACCGCACCGTAAGCAAGTTGCTTTTCTCGGCGACTCGACCTTTTTCCATACCGGAATCCCCGGCCTGATCAACGCCGTTTACAACCGGGCGAACATTACGCTGGTGGTCCTGGACAATCACACCACCGCCATGACCGGTCATCAGCCCCACCCGGGTACTGGGCAGACGGCCGCCGGCGAGCCGGCCGCTTTCATCGATATTGTGGAAATAGCCCGGGCCTGCGGCGTGGAGGATGTCAGAGTCATCGACCCGGTGGTGGTCACCAAAGCGGTGAAGGAGGCCCGCGCGGCCCTGGAGCATCCTGGACCTTCAGTCGTGGTGATGCGCCGGACCTGCGTGGCCCGCGTAAAAAAAGAACAGCGGCGGTTCGAAGTGGCCCGGCCGGAGGCGTGTGCCGGCTGCCGGACGTGCATCGATGAACTCGGCTGCCCGGCCATCACCCCGGGCGAAACCAGTCCGGTAATCAACGAAAAGTGCGTGGGTTGCGGTCTGTGCGTGCACGTCTGCCCGTCCAGGGCGATCAGGAGGGTAAGCCGATGAAAAACTGTGATCTCGTCGTCGCGGGCGTAGGCGGTCAGGGAATTATCCTGGCGTCCAGGGTGATCAGTCACGCGGCCATCGCCGCCGGGATGGAGGTGCGCACCTCGGAGGTGCTGGGCATGGCCCAAAGGGAGGGTCCGGTCAGCAGCCAGGTGCGGATGGGCTATGGTCTTTTCGGCGCTCTGATCCCGTCCGGCAGGGCCGATGTTCTGCTCAGTTTCGAGTTGGCCGAGGCGGTACGCAACCTGTACCTTTTGAAGCCGGGGGGTACGGTGGTCACCGCGGACACCACCATCGTACCCACAACCGTGGCCCTGGGCTTGTCCACCTACGACCGGCAGGCGATACTGGCCTACCTGCGCCGGGCGGCTTCAAACCCGGTAATCCTCGACGCCGGACGGCTGGCCCTGGAGGCCGGTCACCCCCGGACCCTCAACAGTGTCCTGCTGGGCGCGCTCGCCGCCCTGGTACGGCTCCCCATCCCCGCGGACAAAGTCCTGGAAACCCTGGTTTCCATCGTGAAACCCAACCTTCGCGAGGTAAACAAACGGGCCTTCAACCTCGGCCGACGGGCTACGGCGTAGACGTAGACCGGTCCAAGATTCCGGACGTCACATCGGCAGTCACCCCGGCGGGCCCGTCAGCCTGCCGACTCTTTTCCTCGCCCGCGACACATCCTGAGAACATTCCCCTGGCCTCCGGGTATGACATGCCCAAAGGCGGCGGACCCGGTCATTTTCAGGCTTTGGTGGTCGCACGGAACATTCAGCGGAAACTCGCCGGCAAACCGCCCGACCTTTTCTTCGGCGGCAAGAGCCCGTGTTTAGTTGAAACCGGTTCGACCGCTTTTGCCTTTCTAGGACCTGTACCGGGCTGAACCCCGGTTCTTCGTCATTCCGGAAAACCACCTCTTTCTAGGTGCCAAGTGTCTCACGGAGCAGTTATGGTTGCCAATTCCCGGAACACTCCCGTCAGGAACTCTGCACGGAAAACTCCGTACCACACAACATCCCCGGTGAGCATCATATATATTAAGCAACCGGTGCTGCCTACCGTTTGGGTTCGAATTCTGCTTAAATATGGTATTTTGTGGTCTTGTGTTGGTCGAATAGTTCTGATAAACTATTAGCAAAAGTATCTTCCTAAAAATGGAAAGAAGGTGAGGCGGGTGAAAAGAACGCTTAAACGAAGCGCGCTCCTGGTAACCGTACTCTTCGTGACCGCCCTTTTACTGACGGGAGTCATGGGGGCGGCCGCCGGCCCACCACCGCAAGCCGGCGAGAAGGTTAACGTCCTGATCGGCTTCGTGGACCGTCCGGACCCGGCGCTGGTGAAACAGGCCGGAGGCAAGGTCTTACGCGAATTCACACTAATTCCGGTGATCTCGGCCGAGATGCCCGTACCCGCCGCCGAAGCCCTGGCGAAAAACCCCCGGGTGCGCTACGTGGAGCCGAACGGAACTGTTTACGCCCTCGGCCAGACTGTGCCCTGGGGCATCGACCGGGTGTTTGGCGATGAAACGCACCCGTTTCGCACCTGGGAAGTATCTAATGGAACCAACGTCAAAGTGGCGATTCTCGACACCGGGATCGATCCGGACCACATAGATCTCAACGTCAAAACCGGCTACAACGCCTTTGACGAAACCAGCAACACGGTTGACGAACACAGCCACGGCACCCACGTGGCCGGCAGCGTATCCGCCCTGGATAATCCCCTGGGCGTCGTCGGGGTAGCCCCGGCGGTGGAACTGTACCCGGTGAAGGTGCTCGACGACAGTGGCGGCGGCACCTGGGACTCGGTCGCGGCCGGCATCCAGTGGTCGGTAGACAATAACATGCAAGTTCTAAACATGAGCCTGGGCGGCAGCGGCGATTCCCAGACCCTGCGGGCCGCCTGTGACGCCGCCTACGCGGCGAACCGCCTCCTCGTCGCCGCGGCCGGCAACAGCGGCAATCGCCCGGGCATAGGCGACAACGTCGGGTATCCCGCGAGATACGCATCGGTGATCGCCGTGGCCGCCTCCGACAGCAACAACAAGCGGGCCACTTTCTCCAGCACCGGGCCGGACGTGGAACTGATCGCACCCGGCGTCAGCATTTACAGTACCACCCCCGGAGACAAGTACGGCACCAAGAGCGGCACCTCCATGGCCTCCCCTCACGTGGCCGGCGTCGCCGCCTTGGTCTGGGCCGCCAATTCCGGTCTGACCAACGTGCAGGTCCGGGGCATCCTACAAAATACCGCCCAGGACCTGGGTCTGTCCGCCAACCACCAAGGCCACGGCTTGGTCCGCGCCGACCGGGCGGTCGCCGCCGTCCAGCCGCCTGCCCCTCCCGAACCGGCCGTGAACGTTGTTCTCACCACAGATAAGCAGGACTACGTCAGCGGGAAAGACGCGGACGCAGTCCTGACCGCAGTTGTCAGCAATGAAAACGGCCAGGCAATCACCGGCCTCGACTCGGGGGCATTCACTACCAAGTTGGGTGAGGATGAGGCTTTGGTAGACTTTGCGGAGACGGACACCCCGGGAACTTATACCGGGACGGTTGTTATCTCAGAGCTGGGCACCGGTACGTACACCGTTGAAGTAACAGTAACTGTTACCACAACTGCGGCTAGGGATGCTTCAGGCACTGGTTCGGCCACGTTCACTGTCAAACCCGCGCCTGCAGAGTCTGGGACAGTGAGCGTTGTTGATCCGATAACTTACGCCACAAGCGGCGGAAGGCTTGGTGACAAACATCTTCACGTTACGATCGCCCTGGTTGACGACTCCGGCCAACCGGTTTCCGGCGCATCCGTCTCAATAGAGCTTTCGCGGGACGGATCGGTCGTCATTTCTCCCGATGGCACGACGGGCAGCAGTGGAACGGTGACCTTCAGCTATAATAACGCTCCATCCGGGACTTACACGACCAAGGTGACTGACGTGTTCGCCGATGGATTGACCTGGGACCAGGAGACTCCAGAAAACAGCTTTCCCAAATGATGATATGTACCTCCTAGTGGCAGACACTTGAAAAGCGAGAGCCCCTGGTTGAACCAGGGGCTCTTCGCATAAGTTCTCCGGCGGCGTCCTACTCTCCCAGGGGTAAACCCCAAGTACCATCGGCGCTGGA
>JACUUW010000162.1 GCA_014859075.1 Desulforudis sp. | reverse complement strand
AATCCAGATTGTCGGGCACACTGAAGTTTTCACACATGGACCGGTATTGTGTCCTGACGTGCTCCTTCAACTCGCTACCCTGAATATCGTTAAGCGCACGCCGCAGGCACTCTTTCAGCGCCCACAGGTGGCCCCCATCTATCTTTCCCTCCATGTCGTACACCCCCCCGAAGAGATCAAGTGGAATAAATAGAGGATGTTCGCCGCACAGGGTCGTTTTCCTGCTCCTAGGCAAAAAAACGCAACGCACCCAGAGCACATCCGGGTTCGTAAACCGGGAACGGCCTTAGGGAGGGGCGAATATACTCGCTTGAGCGCTAAACCGCATCTCCCGGCCCAGCCGGGGCGGATACGCGATAACCCGGTAGGCCACCGGGCGGGGCTTCTCCCAGAACCGCCCGTTCTTGCGAACTCGGTACAGGCCCAGCACACAGGCACGCTGCAAATAGCAACAAATCCATATTCGTTTCCAAAGATGCATTATCCTGCCATTTACAAAATATTTTTGGTTTTTGCAGCGTTAGGGGCTATTGCGCCGAAATCCCAGATGGTGAAGCTGTCGCTCGTCCTGTCGCCACTTGCCCTTCACTTTCACCCAGAGTTCCAGGTAGACCCGGACCCCCAGCAGGTTCTCGATTTCCTCCCGGGCCAACTGCCCGATTTTCTTGAGCATCCGGCCGCCTTCCCCGATCAGGATAGCCTTCTGGGAGTCACGCTCCACAAAGACGTTGGCCCGGATTACGGTGACATCCTTCCGGCCGGGGAAGACTTCATCAATCACTACGGCCACGCTGTGGGGCACTTCCTGTTCCGTAAGGTGCAACACTTTTTCCCGGACCAGTTCGGCCAGGATGAGGTTTTCCGGTTGGTCGGAAACGGTGTCCGGGGAATAGTATTGCGGTCCGGGCGGCAGGTAGCGTATCACCAGTTCAAGCAGGCGGTCGGCGTTCTCCCCCGTGAGGGCCGACAGGGGTACGATCTCCGCAAAGTTGTATTTCCGGGACATTTCATCGATCAACGGCAAAAGCTTCGGTTTCGCCACCAGGTCGACCTTGTTGATGACCAGGAAGACCGGCGTTTCGACTTTCGCCAGCTGCTGCAAAATGAACTCGTCCCCCGGTCCGGACACCCGGTTCGCCTCGATCAGCAACAGGATGAGGTCCACGTCCTGGAGCGTACCCAGGGCGGTGTCGACCATCATCTGTCCGAGCCGGTGCTTGGGTTTATGGATCCCGGGCGTGTCAACAAAGACGATCTGGGCCTCTTCGCGCGTCAGGACCGCCCGGATACGGTGCCTGGTGGTCTGGGGCTTGTTGGAAATGATGGCCACCTTCTGACCGATCAGGTTGTTGAGCAGCGTGGACTTTCCCACGTTGGGGCGACCGACGATGGTTACAAATCCCGACTTATGTTCCGACAGGTTATCCAAAGTGCACCCTCCCCAAGGTTGCCTATCCCGGCTGATATCCCCTTTGCGACTGGTTCCACGCCGACGACAGAGCGGTCAGGCTCAGGGTTTCAGTCGTTCCGGGAAAGCGAAAAGCCGCCGGGAAGCAGTTCGGCGACGGTCTTAACCCGGAACCCGCCCCGGGCGTCGGCCAGCAACAGGCGGACCTGCGGCCCGAACTCGTGCAACACCTGGAGACAGGCGCCACAGGGACAGCAGTAGCCTTCCCCGTCCCCAACCACCGCCAGAGCCGTAAATTCCCGCGCACCCCCGGCCACCGCCGAAAAGACGGCCACGCGTTCGGCGCACACCGTCAGACCGTATGAAGCGTTTTCCACGTTGCACCCGGTGAACACCCGGCCCCCGGCGGTCAGCAGGGCGGCCCCGACCCGGAATCCGGAGTACGGGGCGTATGCGCTTTCGCGGGTCGCGAGCGCCAACTCAACCAGTTGCGCATCGGAAACGGCGGCCGGCATGACGTCTAAACCTCAAGCCCGCCGAGGACCGCTTCTTCCCGCTCCCGCATCCGCGCGGAATCCTCGCGCTGCTCGTGATCATAACCGAGGAGGTGGAGTGTGCCGTGGACGACCAACCTGACCAACTCCCGGTTTACGCCGTGGCCGTACTCGGCCGCCTGACGCACGGCCGCGGGCAATGAAATGACCACGTCGCCCAGCAGAAACACCCCGCCCTCTTCACCGGCTTGGGCGGGTTCCTCCTCCCGCATCGGGAAGGCCAACACGTCGGTGGGCCGGTCCCGGCCGCGGAAACGCAAGTTCAGGTCGTGGATGTAGTCGTCATCCACCAGGGCCACGCCCAACTCGACCCGGGTTCCGGCCCCTTCTGCCGTCAGCGCCGACTCCGCCGCCTTTTGCACCAGGGACAGGAGCTCATCAGTCACCGGTATTGTGTCTTGCAGGTTGCTTACCACGACGTTCATTCCTGGCCTTTCTCCTCTCGATCTCCTTGGCGTCAGGATACTCAATTCGACTGTGAAAAATACCGGTGAACACGCGGGCAAAAGCGAGGGCGATCAGTTCGAGTTCCCGGAAATTCACGTCACATTCGTCCAACTGCCCGTCGTCCAGCTTGTCCCTGATGACCTTGCGGATCATACCTTCCACCTGTCCGGGCGTCGGGTTGGAAACCGAACGCACCGCCGCCTCCACGGTGTCGGCCAGCATGATCAGGGCGGCCTCTTTGGTTTGGGGCTTGGGACCATCATACCGGAAGTCCTCTTCCCGGACCAGGTTCTTCTCGTCCTGCTGCAGCGCCTTGTGGTAGAAGAACGTGATCAGGCTGGTGCCGTGGTGCTGTTCGATCAAGTCGATAATCGCCTGCGGCAGCTTGTATTCCCGCGCCGACTCAACCCCGTCCTTCACGTGGGCCGTCAGCACCAACGTAGACAGGGCCGGCGTGATTTTATCGTGCGGGTTGTCGCTGGTCAACTGGTTCTCGATAAAGAAGTACGGACGCCTGATTTTACCGACGTCATGGTAATAGGCGCCCACCCGGACCAGGATCGGGTCCGCGCCCACCGCTTCCGCCCCCGCCTCGGCTAGGTTGCCCACCAGAATGCTGTGGTGGTAGGTACCCGGGGCATCCAACAGGAGGCGTTTCAGGAGCGGCTGATTCGGGTTGGCCAGTTCCAGCAGCTTGACCGCCGAGGTGATCCGGAAGGAGCTTTCCAGGAAAGGCAACCCCCCGTTGGCCAGGACCGATGACAAAAGACCGTTGGCGGTGCCCAGAATCAGGCTCGACGTTAACAACAAGCCCGCGGACGTATCAGTCAACAGGCCGACGGTGAAAATGGCCAGAATGTTCGCCCCGGCCACATAGACTCCGGCCCGCACCAAGTCCGTCCGTTGGCTCAGTTTGGACACGCTGAACACCCCGGCCATGCCGCCGAGGAACCCAACCAGGGCAAACCGCAGGTCGTTGCCGGTCATTACCCCCACCAATATGGCCAGCACGGCCACCACGATCAGGCCCAGCCGGAAGTCAAGCAGGATGGCCACCAGCATGCCGGCCGCCGCGAGCGGCACCGCATAGCCCATCAGGCTCCCAAACTCAGGCCACTGGGTGACTTGAATGGCCACTATTACCTTGCCGATAACCATCACCGTCAGTACGATGATGCCGAGCAGATACAAATGACCGACGCTGTCGAACAGCTCACGGTGCTGCCGGCGCATGTAGTAAATTACGATCCCCGTGAGGAACACGATCAAGAGCGCCGTGCCCAGAATGGTCTTGAACGGCAGGGGAGGCTGCAACAAACCGGCGGCCTGGAGTTTCACCAGGTGTTGGGCGGTGACGATTTCGCCCTCGCCGATGATTTTTTCGTTCTTCTTCAGAGTCACCAGAACCGGACTCACCTGATCCATGGCCGCCTGCCGCAGCTGTTCGGTCCGCTGCGGGTTATAGAAGGCGTTCGGCCGCAGAAAGGTGTTCATCAGATTCCGGGCCATAAGCTCGTACGGCCGGTTCCACCCGGCGTCGCGAATCTCCTCGGCCAGTGCCCGACTGACGTCGTCCAGGTTCTCCTCGGCCACTCCCTGGCCCCGTTCCATCACCCGGGTCACCATGAGGGTGAGTTCCTTTTCCATCGCCGCGGTGCCGGCCGGGTTCCCTTCGGCCAGGGAGGCCAACACATCCGACGGTAACGGAAACGGAACAGCCTGGTCGATCGCATCCACTTTCGCCATGGTGTCAAGGCTGTCGTCCTGCTGGATGTCCCGGACCCGGGAAGTGACCACCGTAATGTCCTGCCGCACGGCCACCGTGACCCGGGGGTCAAAATCGTACTGTTTGGCCACCATGCGGGCCACCTGCTGGCGGGCCTCTTCGGTCTTCACCTGATCCTCGAAAGTGACTGTCTCACGCGCCGTGATGGTGCGCGGGGAGACCTGTCCCACCTGAAGGCGCACATACTGGGGAAAGAAGTCGACGCATACGATCA
>JACUUW010000161.1 GCA_014859075.1 Desulforudis sp. | reverse complement strand
GGCGCCGTAAGGCGCCGTTTCCATTTATCGGACCACCCCCCGGACCCTGACAACACGGGCTACTCCTGCATACGATGTACCAAGTCTTGAAAGCGCGAAAAATGTATGGTAGAGTTGTGCTGACTGCTACTGGAGGCGTTTTACATTAATGGGCGCATTATTCGGCACGGACGGAGTCCGGGGTCTGGCGAACAAGGAACTCTCGCCCGAACTGGCGTTCAAGATCGGCCGGGCGGGCGCATATGTATTACGGCAAGAGATGGGAACGCGGGCGCTCGTGATCGGACGGGACACCCGGCTCTCGGGTGACATGCTCGAGGGCGCGCTTGTCGCCGGCATCTGTGCGGTGGGGGTCGACGTCCTGCGGGTGGGGGTACTGCCCACGCCGGCGGTCGCCCACCTCTCCCGCACGTTGGAAGCCGGCGGGGTGGTCATCTCGGCCTCCCACAACCCGTTCGAGGACAACGGCATCAAGTTCTTCGGCGCCAACGGCTACAAACTGGCCGACGTCCTGGAGGAGCGGATCGAGCGGCTCGTGCTCGACGAGGCCGCCGCGCTGCCCGCGCCCGCGGGGGCGGGGTTGGGCCGCGTGCGGGAGCTGCCGGATGCGGTGGAGCGTTACGTCCGGTTCGCTTGCGGTACTGGGCCCACTGACCTGGAAGGGATGAGAATTGTCGTCGACTGCGCGCACGGGGCCGCCTTCGAGGTGGCGCCCCAGGTGCTGGGGACACTCGGGGCCGCCGTTATCCCGATCTTCAACACCCCCGACGGTACCAACATCAACGCGGGTTGCGGCTCGACCCACCCGGGTGCGCTGCAGCAGGCGGTGCGGGCCGAGGAGGCCGACCTCGGCCTGGCTTTCGACGGCGACGCCGACCGGCTGATCGCGGTCGACGAGCGGGGCCGGCTGGTGGACGGCGACCACCTCATGGTCATCTGCGCCCGGCACATGCACCGGCACGGCCGCCTGGCCGGGAACACCCTGGTGGTCACGGTGATGAGCAACCTGGGGCTGCACCTGGCCCTGCGCGACACCGGCATCCGGATCCTGGAGACCAAGGTGGGCGACCGGTACGTGCTGGAGGAGATGGTCCGGACGGGCTGCGGCCTGGGCGGCGAGCAGTCGGGCCACATCATCTTCCTGGAGCACAACACGACCGGGGACGGCATCGTCACCGCGCTGCAACTGCTCAAGGTGATGCGCGAGACCGGGCTCCCCCTGTCGCGCCTGGCCGCCCAGATGGAGCGCCTGCCCCAGCTGCTGAAAAACATCCGGGTCCGCGACCGGGCCGCCGTCATGGCGAGCCCCGCGCTGGCCGAGGCCGTCGCCCGCTACGAGCACGGCCTGAACGGCACCGGCCGCATCCTGGTGCGGCCGTCGGGCACCGAACCCCTGGTGCGCGTCATGGCCGAGGCCCGGAGCCAGACCGTCCTGGAGGAGGTGGTGGAGGAATTGGTCCGGATCGTCATTGGCATCGACCGGGAGCCGGCCGGTTGATCATCGGTTGACCGACTGACAACAAAAGCGCCTGGACCCGTGCGCCCCGGCGGCGCGGGTTGACGAGGGGGAGGTTCATCGAAGGACTCGGCGGATGCCTCCCGGCTGAGGTCACGGCCGTCAGCGGCACCACAAAACCGCGGGGCAACCCGCGGGACAAAAGTGCCGGGTGACCGAAGGCAAAACGGAAATTGCCGCCGCGGGGGACGTGCGTCTCTACCGCCGGTCGGCGCTTGACTGCCGTGCTCTTTGCCGGCATTTTTTATTTTGGGCTCAAGGAGGTTTCCATACTATGTGCGGTATCGTAGGCTACACCGGCCACCGGGAAGCGGTCCCCGTCCTGATCGATGGACTGCGCCGACTTGAATACCGGGGTTACGACTCGGCCGGCATCGTGGTCGCCGAAAACGGCGGCCTGACGGTCGAAAAACGGGCGGGCACGCTGGACGTGCTCGTCGACGCCATTAACAACCACCGGTTCCCGGCCACATCCGGACTCGGCCACACCCGCTGGGCCACGCACGGCGCGCCGACCGACGTTAACGCCCACCCCCACACCGATTGCTCCGGGCGGCTGGCCGTCGTGCACAACGGCATCATCGAAAACTACCGCCGGTTGCGCGGTTGGCTTAAGTCCGAGGGGCACGTCTTCCGGTCGGACACCGACACCGAAGTGCTGCCCCACCTGATCGAACACTACTACCGGGGCGACGTGTACCAGGCCCTGCTTAAGGCCCTGGAACGCCTGGAAGGCAGCTTCGCCGTTCTGGCCATGGCTACCGACGAGCCCGAGCGGCTGGTCGTCGCCCGCCAGGACAGCCCGCTGGTCGCCGGCCTGGGGGCGGGGGAGAACTTCATCGCCTCGGACATCCCGGCGCTCCTGGCCCACACCCGGGCGACCCACCTGTTCAACGACGGCGAGGTGGCCGAGGTCACCCCGGACGGCATCAAGGTCGCCGATTTCAACGGCACGCCGATTTTTAAGGAGGTCTTTCACGTGAATTGGAAGGCCGAACAGGCCGAAAAAGGCGGCTACGACCACTTCATGCTGAAGGAAATCCACGAACAGCCGCGCGCCTTGCGCGAGACCCTGCGCGGCCGGGTCGCCCAGAACGGCCGGCGGGTGGTGCTCGACGAGCTCGAGCTGGACCCCGACCTGGCCCGGAACCTGCAGAGGATATTTATCACCGCCTGCGGCACGGCCTACCACGCCGGCGTCGTGGGCAAGTACGTCATCGAGAAACTGGCCCGGATCCCGGTGGAGGTCGACATCGCCTCTGAGTTCCGCTACCGGAACCCGCTTATCGGCCCGGGCGACCTGGTCATCGTTGTCAGCCAGTCGGGCGAGACGGCCGACACCCGGGCGGCGTTGCGCGAGGCCCGCCGCCGGGGCGCCCGCGTCATCGCCATCACCAACGTGGTCGGCAGCTCGGTGGCCCGCGAAGCCGACAGCGTGCTCTACACCTGGGCCGGGCCCGAGATCGCCGTGGCCTCCACCAAGGCTTACGTCACCCAGTTGGCCGCCTTCTACCTGCTGGCCGTCTGGCTGGCCGGGGAGCGGGGCACCTTGCCGGGCGACGAGTGCGAGACCATCCTGCACGCCCTGCGGGAACTGGACGCCGGGGTCCAGACCCTGCTGGACCGGACCGACGAGATCGCCGCCCTGGCCCGGCGTTACCAGGACCAGCACTGCCTGTTCTTCATCGGCCGCGGCCTGGACTACGCGGTGGCCATGGAGGGCAGCCTGAAGCTCAAGGAAATCTCGTACATCCACGCCGAGGCCTACGCCGCCGGCGAACTGAAACACGGCACCCTGGCCCTGATCACCGAGGGCGTACCCGTCATCGCGCTGGCCACCCAGCCCGACCTGTTCGAGAAGACCCTGAGCAACATCAAGGAAGTGAAGGCCCGCGGCGCCGAGGTGGTCACCCTCACCTTCGGGAACGGCCACGACACCGAGGACGTCGGCGACCACATCATCCACCTGCCGCCCACGCACCCGGTCCTGGCGCCCATCCCGGCTGTGGTCCCGCTGCAGCTCTTCGCCTACTACGCGGCGGTGTATCGCGGTTGTTCAGTTGATAAACCAAGGAACCTGGCCAAGAGCGTGACGGTGGAGTAGATGAACGAGAGACAGGGATGGTTCTCTTGTCTTGGCGAGACACAGGAACCATCCTATGTCTCGGTCCTCGCAGGGGAAGACGGGGGGACCGTTCTCCTGTCTAGTTGCCCTTGCCCTCAGACACCGGAACCGTCCCTTTGTCTTCCCCTCGGGAGGCGGTGGACCTCCTCATCTCAAAGCAAGACAGCCGCGGGCGTTGGACAATAGACAAACCCTATCGCGGTTGGGATGAATTTGAGTTCGGGACAGCCGGCCGCCCCAGCAAGTGGGCTACATTGGTCGCTTTGAGGGTATTGAAGAGAATCCATAGTTGAAAAGGCACCTTCCAGAAGCGGCCTTTCCGTCTTTCTTCTAATCCATTGCTGATTTCAGGGCTTCACTCATGGAAACGGCATTGACCTTCTTTCTGCACAGCAGCTTAGATAGCTCATAAGCAAGCATTACCACGACAAACCCAGCCAAAATGAATGGCGGACTGATGCTCGCGGGCGGCAGCACCAGACCAACGCTGTCTTCCATTGACTGAATCAATACTCCCAGTGCGGCGACGGTCAGCGGTATGCCGATGGCATATCCAAGCACCACAATGATCGTGGAACTGTTCAGAATCAAGGAATTGATTTCCTTCTTCCGGTAGCCGAAAATCTTCATGAGCGAAATGGTGCGCCTGTTTTCTTCGATGACCAACGAGGTCAACACGTAGATGACAATCACTCCGATGATAAACGCCACCGCGGAAAGAAAACCTATCATGGACTGCACCGGTGCCATAAGCTGTTCGGCTCCGGCGAGTTTTTCCTC
>JACUUW010000160.1 GCA_014859075.1 Desulforudis sp. | reverse complement strand
CCCGGTGTCGGCCCGCCTGCACCCGGGCGTACAGGTCGACTTCGTGGTGGAGGTTGTGGCGGACGATGCCTGAACGACTGCCTCCCCAGAGTATCGACGCCGAGCAGGCCGTGCTCGGAGCCATGTTTCTGGAGCCGGAGGCCATCTTTCGCGTCATGGACATTGTCCGGCCCGAGGACTTTTACCAGCACGGCCACCGGATGATCTACGAAACCGCGGTCACCCTGCAGGATGAAGGTGAACCGGTGGACCTGCTCACCGTCACCGAACGGCTGCGCAAGAACGGGATACTGGAAAAAATCGGGGGCGCCGCCTACGTCGCCTCCCTCGTCGAACTGGTGCCCACGGCTGCCAACGTTGAGTATTACGCCCGGCTTATCGAGGAAAAGGCGCTCTTGCGGACCCTGATTTCGGTGGCCTCCCGGATCTCGGAGATGGGCTACGACGAAAGGGAGACGGCCCAGCGCCTGGTCGACCAGGCCGAACAGATGATCCTGGACCTTGGCGCCAGACGGGGCAAGGCGGCCTTTGCCTCGCTCAGGGAGCTCCTGGCTCTGGCTTGGGCAAAGATTGAAGAGAGTTACCGGAACAAGGGCCGGATTGCGGGGGTGTCCACCGGCTTTACCGACCTGGACCGTCTGTTGTCCGGGATGCAGGCCTCCGATCTGTTGATTCTGGCGGCCCGCCCCAGTATGGGTAAAACGGCCCTGGCCCTGAACATTGCCCATTACGTCGCCGAAAAGCAAAACCCGGTACTTGTTTTCAGCCTGGAAATGGGCAAGGAACAATTGGTCAACCGATTGCTGTGCGCCGAGGCACGCGTCGACCAGTACCGACTGCGAACGGGAAACTTGCGGGATGAAGACTGGGAGCGGTTGGCCGGCGCCAAGACCCGTCTCCAGGACATGCCGCTTTTCATCGATGACGCCGCCGGCGCCTCTCTGCGCGACATCCGGGCCCGGGCCAAGCGGATGCAGGCCGAAAACGGCTTGGCCCTGGTGATCATCGACTATGTGCAGCTCATGCAGCCCAACCGGCGGGCCGAAAACCGCCAGCAGGAAATCGCCCAGATCTCCCGCGGCTTGAAAGAACTGGCTAAAGACCTTGACGTGCCGGTGCTGGCCCTGTCCCAGCTGTCCCGCGCCGTGGAGCAGCGGGAGAAAAAACGGCCGCAGATGTCTGACCTGCGGGAGAGCGGCAGCCTGGAGCAGGACGCCGACGTGGTCATGTTTATTTACCGCGAGGATTACTACCGTCTCGATACCGACCGGAAAGGGATCGCCGAGATCATCGTGGCCAAGCAGCGGAACGGTCCGGTCGGTACCGTGGAACTGGGCTTTTTCAAAGAGTCCCCGCGCTTTGTGAATCTGATGCGTGAACCGGCCTAATTTGACACCCGGGCCTGGATTTGCTAAAGTTGAAAACGCTCGGAGGTATCGAAATTGGGCCAATCTTACGACGTAATCATCATCGGCGCGGGGCCGGCCGGCATTTTTGCCGCCCTGGAGCTCATCGGCGCCAAGAAAGACGTGCGTGTCCTGATGCTGGAAAAAGGGCGGGACATCCGAAAGCGGGTCTGCCCGTCCCGCCAGAGCCGCGTGCCCTGCCGTCACTGCAACCCGTGCGCCACGCTGTGCGGCTGGGGTGGTGCCGGGGCTTTCAGTGACGGCAAGCTCACTCTTTCGCCCGAAGTCGGCGGGGTGCTTGAAGAGTACGTCGGTCTGGAGGTTCTCAACGAGCTCATCGCGTACGTGGACCGGGTATACCGGGACTACGGCGCTCCCGAAGAGGTCTATGGTCTCGAACACCGGGATGAGTTTGAAGAACTGCAAAAAAAGGCTACCAGGGCCGAGCTGCGCCTGGTGCCGCTGCCCATCCGGCACCTGGGCACCGGACGTTGCGGCGAGGTGCTGGAGGCGATGTACCGGCGGCTACAAAAGCACGTCGAGATTCGTACCGATACCACCGTGCAACAGATCGTTACCGCCGAGGATCGGGCGGTCGGCGTGGAAACCGCCGACGGCGAGATAATCCGGGGCCGCCACATCATCGCCGCGCCGGGCCGAGAGGGCGCCGAATGGTTGACCCGGGAGGCACAGCGCCTGGGCGTGCCCACCACCACGAACGCGGTCGACATCGGGGTGCGCGTCGAGCTGCCGGCCGTGGTCATGGAATCTATCACCCGGCTGTTTTACGAACTGAAATGCACCTATATTTCTCGCACCTTCGAGGACAAGGTACGGACCTTCTGCATGAACCCGTACGGCGAGGTGGTCCTGGAGAACAACGACGGGCTGGTCACCGTCAACGGTCATACCCACGCCTATAACAAGACGAACAACACTAATTTCGCGATCCTGGTTTCCAAGAGTTTCACTGAGCCCTTTAAGGAGCCTATTGCTTACGGGCGGTATATCGCCCGTTTGGCGAACCTGCTCGGGGACGGGGTACTCGTGCAGCGGCTCGGCGACCTGAACGCCGGGCGCCGGAGCACGGCGGAGAAAATCGCCCGGGGCCTGGTCACACCCACCCTGCCGGAGGCCACGCCCGGGGACTTGAGCCTCGTGTTCCCTTACCGGCACCTGCTGGGAATCGTTGAAATGCTGAAAGCACTGGACCTGATTGCGCCCGGCGTTTATTCACGCTACACTCTGTTGTACGGGGTGGAAGTGAAGTTTTATTCGTCCCGCCTGGCTTTGAACGATAATTTTGAAAGCACCATCGGCAACCTGTTTGCGGCGGGGGATGGGGCCGGGGTCACGCGGGGCCTGGTGCAAGCCTCGGCCTCCGGTGTGGTCGCCGCCAGGGAGATTTTGCGCAGAGTATAAACGCACAGGAGACAGAATCGGATTTGAGATGTTGAGGGGCGCCCGACTGGGTTCCGTAAGGCGGGGCCTTTCTGGTGATCCAGACCAGAGGAGGAGTGTTGATTGTCCACCGTAGTGCTGGTTGGTGCGCAGTGGGGAGACGAGGGCAAGGGGAAGCTTACCGACTACATGGCTGAAGAAGCGGACGTGGTCGTACGTTATCAGGGAGGCAACAACGCCGGACACACGGTGGTGACCGGCGGGCGGGAGTTCAAATTGCACCTGGTGCCTTCGGGCATTCTCCACCCGGAGAAAGTCTGTGTTATCGGTAACGGCGTGGTTATCGACCCCGCCGTCCTGCGCCGCGAACTGGAAATGCTCGGGGAGAGCGGCTGGTCCCTGGCCACGCTCTACATCAGCGAGCGTGCCCACCTGATAATGCCGTATCACCGCCGCCTGGATGAACTGGAAGAAGAAAACCGTAACGGCTGCTGCATCGGCACCACCCGGCGCGGTATCGGCCCGGCTTACACCGACAAATACGCGCGCGACGGGATCAGGATGGTCGATTTGCTCGAAAAGGACGCCCAGCGTCTGAAGAAGATTGTGGCGCGCAAATGCCGGTTCATGGAAAAGCTCTATGACAGCCGGGATTTCAATCCGGAAGAAGTGGTGCGGGAGTACCTGGGCCACGCCGCCCATTTCCGTCCGTACGTCCGCGACACCTCGCTCCTGGTGTACGATGCCGTGCAGGCCGGCAGGAACGTGCTGTTCGAGGGTGCGCAGGGCACTCTGTTGGATGTCGACCACGGCACGTATCCGTACGTCACTTCCTCGAACCCGACCGCGGCGGCCGCGGCGGTGGGGTCGGGGGTTGGTCCCCGGGTGATAGACCACGTGATTGGGGTAACCAAGGCGTACACGACCAGGGTCGGGGAGGGACCTTTCCCCACCGAACTGGAAGACGGTACGGGGCAGTGCCTGCGGCAGGCGGGGCGTGAGTTTGGGACCACCACGGGTCGTCCCCGGCGGTGCGGCTGGCTGGACGCCGTGGTTTTGCGTTATGCGGCGCGAGTCAACGGTCTCGATTACCTGGCCGTCACCAAACTGGACGTCTTGAGCGGACTGCCCATGCTCCGGATCTGCCGGGCCTATAATTCCCGGGGGCGGGAGATAAGGGACTTTCCGTCGCGGGTCTCGGACCTGGCCGAATACGTGCCGGTGTACGAGGAACTGCCGGGCTGGAGCGAGGACCTGACCGGGGTGCGCAGTCTCAATGAACTCCCGGGAGCAGCCCGGGGGTACCTGGAACGGCTCTCCGAACTGGCCGGGGTACCGGTCGGCCTGGTGAGCGTGGGTCCCGGACGCGAGCAGACCCTGGCGCTGATCCCTCCCTTCGGTCGCTGAAGTGTCCGGCGGCCGGTGTCCCGGCACGCCACGCGGGCGCATACCAGGTTTTTCCACGCCGCGGACCCGCTGATTCCGGACTTGGCAACCAACTTGACAGCCTACCGGGGTTATAGTAAGATAAACAGGCGCATGCAATGGTGTGGCCCCATGGTCAAGTGGACTAAGACACCGGCCTTTCAAGCCAATAACGCGGGTTCGAATCCCGCTGGGG
>JACUUW010000159.1 GCA_014859075.1 Desulforudis sp. | reverse complement strand
TTATGGTCCAGCACGGCCAGCAGCGTGTTCCGGCGTCCGCCGTCCCGCGCCGCGGTGAGCTCCAGGTTACGCCTGGTGGCCGCGTCGACAAACATGTACCAGCCCTGGGCCGGGGTACGTATGTTCCGGAGGTGGACCAGCGCTCGCTTTTGAGTCTCCCGCAAATAGACCAAGAGCACCCCGGCGGCTTGCGCTCCCGCCGGGTGCCGCGCCCAGGCGGCGGTGACCGGAACATCGCCCCCCAAATGCGCCCGCAGTGCTTCCGGGCCCGACTCGCGGTAGGACGCCGGTGCCGGCATCACCAGCGCGGGTGTATGGTCTCCAAAACTCCGGGGCAACGCCCCGTCTCCCGCCGTGGATAGCAGGACCTCGCTGGGGGCCAGGCGCGCCAGCTCTTCAACAACCCGTTCCCAGGCCGCACCGCCGGTGTAGATCCCCACAATGAAGTCGCCGGTACTCACGTCAGCCGCCGCCAGACCGAAACCGTGCCCGGCCCACGCGACCACCGCCAGGTAGTTGTTCCGACGCTCGTCCATCGACCGGTCTTCGACCACCGTGCCCGGCGTGACCACGCGGGTCACCTCCCGGCGCACCACTCCCCGGATCGCACCCGACTCCTCCACTTGCTCACAGACAGCCACCCGGTAACCCTTTGCCACCAGGCGCGGCAAGTAGTTTTCCACGGCGTGCACCGGTATCCCGCACATGGGTACCCGCCCCAGTTCTCCGGCGTCCCGCCCGGTCAGGGCAATCTCCAAAATCGGTGCGGCAGTTTCGGCGTCTTCAAAAAACATCTCGAAAAAGTCACCCATCTGGAAAAACAGGATCGCCTCCGGATAGGCTTTCTTAATTTCCCGGTACTGCTGCATCATCGGCGTCGCCGCCACGCTACCATACCCCCACCGGTCTCCGACCTTCCCGCCATTATATCACGTAGTCCGGCGACCCAAAAGGAAAACCCTGGGTAACCCAGGGTTGCACAGACTATGTCACCTTATGATTTCGGCCCGCACCCGGAGGGCCCGCACGTGGCTCACCCACTCGGGGTGCAGGTGTTCCCCTGAATGGCCTGATGCAGGATTTGGTTGATGTCGTTGACGATCTGCTGAAACTGGCGCTGTGACTCGAGAAAATCCTTGACCTTCGGGTTCGCCGTCATCCGCTGGTGCAGACTGATAAGATCCTCCTGCTCCTCATCCGAAAGCTTCCGGCCGGTCGACCGTGCCGTCTGCATGGCCTGCTGCTTGATCTGAAACTCACGGATCATGTCGGCGGCTGAGGGATCGGCCAGTACGGCCTGCTCCGCGTCCCGCCAGCTCTTCAACTCCGGTGAGTTGGCAATCTCCTGGCCTAGTTCCATCGCCTTGGTAATGATAGACATATTGTCACCTCCCTCAAAATCAATCAGAGCAAGGAATAGAAAACGAGAACTTCCACGCGGGGAAGCGACTCCCGGGCATTCCTTGGCAAATTGTCGCCCTATTATATCGGAATCAGGGGACAAATGCAACATCGCCAGCCAACGACGTCCCAATCAGTCAGCCACTCGAGAACCTCTATCTCAGACTTGGTCCCACGGAAGGATCGATGCTGCTCTTCCGGGCATAGACTTCTTAACCTCATTCCCAGAAATCGTTCCCGCCCCTCAGGTAGTCGTCAATGGCCCGCGCCGCAACCCGCCCGGCACCCATGGCCAGGATCACCGTGGCCGCCCCGGTCACCACGTCACCCCCGGCGAATACCCCGCGCTTCGTGGTCGCGCCGGTTTCGGGATCCACTTTGATCATACCCCTTCCGAGCGTCTCCAGACCGGCGGTCATCCGCTGGATTAACGGGTTGGGGCTCTGGCCGATGGCCACGATCACATTATCGGTCTCCACGGTAAGTCCGGCGCCCGGTATGGGTATCGGGCGCCGCCGGCCCGATTCGTCCAGGTCGCCCAGCTCGCAGCAGACGCATTCTATTCGGTTAATGCGGCCGTCCTCGCCCCCGATACAGCAGACCGGTGCCGTCAGCAGCATCAACTCCACCCCTTCCTCTTCGGCGTGGTGGATCTCCTCCCGCCGGGCCGGTAGTTCCTCGCGGGAACGGCGATACAAAACCCGTACCTCCTCGGCGCCCAGACGGAGCGCGGTCCGCGCCGCATCCATCGCCACGTTGCCGCCACCCAGCACCACCACCCGGGACCCGACCCTTACCGGGGTGTCGTATTCCGGAAAACGGTAAGCCTTCATCAGGTTGACCCTGGTCAAAAAGCCGCTGGCCGATTGCACCCCGGGGAGGTTTTGCCCGGGAATGTTTGGAAAACGCGGCGATCCCGCCCCCGTGCCGATGTAAACGGCGCTGAAACCCTCTTCCAGAAGCTCGTCAACGGTGACCGTCCGGCCCACCACTACGTTGCACTCGATGGTCACGTCCATCCGGCGCAAGACTTCAATCTCGGCCTCCACCACCCGTTTCGGCAGCCGAAACTCGGGAATCCCGAAGGTCAACACGCCCCCGGGCTTGTGCAGCGACTCAAAGATGGTAACCGCGTGACCGCGCCGCGCCAAGTCGGCCGCACAGGCCAGCGCCCCCGGACCGGACCCCACCACCGCCGCGCGCCGGCCGCTCGGCGGGGCCATCGGGGGCGCCTCCTTGCCCCGGGCCAGTTCGAAGTCACCCACAAAACGCTCCAGCCGCCCGATGGCGACCGGATCGTATTTCTTGCCCATGGTGCACTGCTGCTCGCACTGTGCCTCTTGCGGACAAACCCGGCCGCAGACGGCCGGCAGCAGGTTTTCCTCCCTGATCTTCGCCGCCGCCGCTTCGAACCGGCCCTCCGCAATCAGGCCGATGAAGGTTGGAATGTCCAGCCCCACCGGACAACCGTCCCGGCAGTGCGGCTCTTTGCACTGGATGCATCGGTTCGCCTCGGCCACCGCCTCTTCGGCCGTGTATCCCGGGGATACCTCTTCAAAGTCCTTGATCCGCAACGCCGGTTCCCGCCGGGACATGGAAACCCGCCGCGGAATGATCTTTCTTTTTGCCGCCCCGTTTCCACCATCTTCTAGCATTGCCCGTCACACTCCGCCAGGAACCGGGCCAGTGACTCCTGCTCCATGTCCTGGTACCGCCTGAGTCTTTGGGCCAGTTCCGCAAAATCGACCTCGTGGCCGTCGAATTCCGGTCCTTCCACGCAGGCCATCCTGGTCCGGCCGCCTACGGTAACCCGGCAGGCGCCGCACATGCCGATGCCGTCCACCATAATCGGGTTCAAACTGACGATGGTTTTCAGGCCGAACTCCCTGGTCATCCCGCAGACCGCCCGCATCATGGGCAGCGGGCCCACGGCCACCACCCGGTCGGGAGGCGGCTCGCGCTCCGCCACCTCCCGCAGCACGTCGGTAACAAAACCCTGACGGACATAGGAACCATCATCGGTGGTGATCAGAAGCTCATTGACAGCCTCCCGCAACCGGTCTTCCCAGAACAGGAGCTCCTTGGTCCGGGCACCCACGATCCCGATCACCTCGTTACCGGCCTCCTTGAACGCCCGGCAGATCGGATAAATACAGGCTACGCCCACACCCCCGCCGACACAGACCACCCGGCCGAAGCTGTCTATCTCAGTCGGATTGCCCAAAGGTCCCACCACGTCCAGTATCCCGTCCCCCGCCGCCAGGCTGCCCAACAGACGCGTGGTCTTGCCCACCTCCAGAAAAACAATGGTTACGGTTCCCCGCTCCGGATCACAATCCGCCACGGTGAGCGGAATGCGCTCACCGCATTCGCTGACCCTCAGAATTAGAAACTGGCCCGCACGGGCCTTTCCGGCCACCCGTGGTGCTTCGATCTTCATCAGGTTCACGGACGGCGACAGAACCACCTTCTCTAAAATCTTGAACAAATGCTCCCAACCTCCCCTGACGGCATCTCGTCTCGGCTGTTCGGCGTCCCTCGGCCTTCTGTCTGCCGGGAGCCGACGCCGTTGTCGGCACCCGCAGACTCCTGGGACGGAGTCCTTGTACTGCAATCTCCTCACTATAACTAAATATACTACCATATTTCTCAGTAGTCTGTGAACTGGTTATTGAACAAGTCTGTGCCTTCTATTCGGGAGAAAACCGCCAAAAACCAGTGCTCAAGTTTCCAGACGGCCGGACAGGTAGGTAAGGTGTGCTTCTTCGATCCGTACCTGAACCAGAGTTCCGACCAGCTCCGGGGTGCCCTCGAAAACCACGTTCTTGTTGGTCCGGCAGCGACCGGACAGCAACTCGGGCCTGGTGGCGCTCGGCCCCTCGACCAACACCTCCAGGACACGCCCGACCTCGGCCCGGTTTCGGGTCAGGCCGATCTCCTTCTGGACCCGGATCAGTTCCTGGATCCTTGCCGACTTCTCCCCGGCCGGAACCTGATCGGGCCAACCGGCCGCCGGTGTCCCTCGGCGGGGGTTGTAAACGAAGGTGAAGGCA
>JACUUW010000158.1 GCA_014859075.1 Desulforudis sp. | reverse complement strand
TGTTGCGGATTACGCTTATCAGAAGCCTTATCGGCCGGCCCGGGGCCCAGCGCAAGACGGTCCGGGCCCTGGGGCTGACCCGCATGCACCAATCGGTTGAGCAGAATGACACGCCGCAGATTCGGGGCATGGTGAACAAAGTGCGGCATCTGTTGAAAGTTAAAGAAGCGTAGAGGGGGTGTGGACGTGAAACTGAACGAACTCAAACCGGCGGCCGGAGCCCGCAGAAAACCGACCCGCAAGGGGCAGGGCATCGCCGCGGGCCAGGGCAAAACGGCCGGGCGCGGCCACAAGGGCCAGAACGCCCGGTCCGGCGGCGGCGTGCGCCGCGGCTTTGAAGGCGGACAGATGCCGCTTTTCCGCCGGCTGCCAAAACGGGGCTTTACGAATATCTTCAAGAAGAACTTCGCGGTCGTCAACCTCGAGGACCTTAACCGTTTTGACGAGGGGACCGTGGTCACCCCCGAACTGCTGCGGGAAGTCCGCCTGGTGCGGGAGCGGGCGGTCGGCATCAAGATCTTGGGAGACGGCGAAATCAAGAAATCCCTGACCGTGCAGGCACACGCCTTTTCGGGAGCCGCTCGGGAGAAAATCGCCGCTGCCGGAGGGAAGGCCGAGGTGATTTAACTTGCAATTTCTGAGCACCCTACAGGCCGCCCTGAAAGTATCGGAGCTCAGGGGCAAACTGTTGTTCACCCTGGCTATGCTGTTGATTTTCCGGGTCGGCGCGCACATTCCGACGCCGGGCGTGCGACCCGAGGCCATGGTCGAGCTGATCCAGAGCGGTATGCTTTTCGGCTTCTTTGACGTGATTTCCGGCGGTGCGTTCAAGAACTTCTCAATATTTGCGATGGGCATCATCCCCTACATCAACGCCTCTATTATCATGCAGCTCCTGACCGTGGTCATTCCCAAGCTGGAGCGGCTTTCGAAAGAAGGGGAAGAGGGACGGAAGAAGATTACGCAATACATCCGCTACTTCACGGCCGTCCTCGCTTTCCTGCAGGCGCTGGGGATGTCGGTCGCCATCAAGGGTGCGCTGATCGCGCCGAGCGTGGTGAACTACCTTTTCGTGGCGCTCATCCTTGCGGCGGGCACCGTGTTTTTGATGTGGTTGGGCGAGCAGATCACGGAGAAAGGGATCGGCAACGGTATCTCCCTACTGATTTTCGCCGGGATTGTGTCCCGGGTTCCGGAGGGTGTGACCCGGGTGTTTCATTACCTGGAGGTGGGCACGATCAACATCCTGAGCATACTCAGTCTGATCGTCATCGGCCTGGCTGTGATCGCGGCGGTGGTCGCCATCCACGAGGGACAGCGCCGGATTCCGGTACAGTACGCGAAACGGGTCATCGGCCGCCGGGTCTACGGGGGACAGACAACGCACCTGCCGTTGAAGGTCAACCAGGCCGGCGTGATCCCGGTCATCTTCGCGTCCTCGTTCCTGATTTTCCCGCAGCAACTGCTGGAGTGGTTTTCCGGAAACGTGGTGGCCGCTTGGATGCTCAGTGTCTTCCACTGGGGGTCGTTTGTGCACACCACACTCTATGCGTTATTGATCATCGGGTTTACTTATTTCTATACGGCGATTATCATGAACCCGGTGGATATGGCCGACAACATCAAGAAACACGGGGGATTCATCCCGGGCATCAGGCCGGGTCGGCCCACGGCGGAGTACATCAGCAAGGTTATGTCCAGGATCACCCTGGCCGGGGCGTTGTTCCTGGCCTTGATTGCGATCCTGCCCAACTTCGTGTTGATTGCGACCCAGATTCCGAACGTGTATTTCGGGGGTACGGCCCTCTTGATCGTGGTCGGCGTGGCGTTGGAGACCATGAAGCAGGTGGAGGCGCACTTGTTGATGCGTAGCTATCAAGGCTTTATCAAGTAGTCCGGGGGATGTGATGATTACCAGAAAGTCCGACCGGGAAATAGATTATATGCGGGAAGCCGGACGTATCGTCGCGGAGACCTTTGCGGAACTGGCCTCACTGATCGAGCCCGGAATCACGACCAGGGAACTGGACGCGGTGGCCGAAAAGTACATCCGCGGGCGGAAAGCCCGACCGGCCTTTAAAGGTCTATACGGCTTTCCCGCCAGTATCTGTGCGTCCATCAACGAAGAGGTGGTGCATGGTATTCCCGGTTTAAGGAAACTAAAAAATGGAGATATTATCAGTATTGACATCGGAGCGGAAATAAATGGATTTTTTGGGGACAGTGCGGCCACTTTCCCGGTCGGAACACCGGAGGACCGTGTACTGGAGCTTGTCCGGGTGACCCGGGAAGCTCTGGATGCCGGGATCGCGCAGGCCAGGGCCGGAAACCGGCTCACCGATTATTCCAACGCGGTGCAGACCTTCGTTGAACGTTGGGGTTTTTCGGTAGTGCGCGATTACGTCGGGCACGGTATCGGGTCCAAAATGCACGAGGATCCGCAGATTCCGAACTTTGGTTTCCCGGGAAGGGGCCCCCGGCTGGAGCCGGGCATGACGCTGGCCCTGGAACCCATGGTGAACATGGGTGGCTATGAGGTTGTCACGCTTGCGGACCAGTGGACTGTGGTGACCGAGGACGGCCGGCCCTCCGCCCACTTTGAACACACCGTCCTGATCACCGAAAATGAGCCGGAGATCCTGACGCGGCTGTAGCCGCCGTCAATCGTCGGACCGATGGAAGAAATGCGGCAAGGTCGCATGCCAGATTGGGGATTGTTGGTGTTGGGGTTCGATGGTGGAGGGGTGGGCTCGTGAAAGCGGAACGGATCAGGCCTGGGCAGGTGGTCATTTCTCGGGCTGGCCGGGATGCCGGGCAGTGTTACATGGTGCTGTCGCTTTACGGTTTCCGGGTGGCCGTGGCCGACGGGGTACGGCGCCGGATACAGAATCCGAAGCATAAGAACGTGAAACACCTGCGGTTGGTGGCGGATCCGGATCCGGAATGGGAGCGCAGATTCGGCAGCGGCGAAAGAATAACGGACGCTGACATCCGGCGGGTGCTCTGGGTCTTGGTGGAGAAGGAGGGTTGCCAGTGAAACAAGATGTCATCGAGGTGGAGGGGAAGGTTGTCGAGCCCCTGCCCAATGCGATGTTCCGCGTTGAGCTACCCAACGGCCACAAGGTTTTGGCCCACGTTTCGGGAAAGATTCGGATGAACTTTATCCGCATCCTGCCGGGGGACAGAGTCCTGGTCGAACTTTCTCCCTATGACCTGACCCGGGGCCGGATTGTTTATCGTTATAAGTAGCACCGTTAAGTCAGGAATATTAAGGGGGCAATTGAGATGAAGGTTAAACCTTCAGTCAGAACTGTTTGCGAGAAGTGTAAAATAATCCGCCGCAAAGGCAAAGTTATGGTAATTTGTTCAAACGCCAAGCACAAGCAAAGGCAAGGATAAAGGAGTGAGGGTTATTGGCCAGAATAGCCGGCGTTGATTTGCCGAGAGAGAAGCGAGTGGAAGTGGCCTTGACCTACGTGTACGGGATCGGCCGTTCCGCGGCCAAAAAGCTTTTGGAACAGGCTGCCGTTGATCCTGCAACCCGGGTCCGTAACCTCACCGAGGAAGAAATCACGCGGATCAGGGATTTAATTGACAAGGAACACAAGGTCGAGGGGGATCTCAGGCGGGAGGTTTCCCTGAACATCAAGCGGCTGATCGAAATCGGGTCGTACCGCGGTTTGCGCCACCGGCGCGGCCTGACCGTTCGGGGACAGCGGACAAGGACCAACGCCAGGACCCGGAAAGGCCCCAAGAAGACCGTGGGCGTCCGGAGAAAGAAGTAGGGGGTTAGTAGATGGCGCGTCGACCAAGAACCAAGAAGAAAGAACGGAAGAACATCGACAAGGGCGTGGCCCACATCAAGTCGACGTTCAACAATACGGTGATCACCATCGCCGACGTCCAGGGCAACACCATCGCCTGGTCCAGTGCCGGTACGGCCGGCTTCAAGGGCTCCCGGAAGAGCACGCCCTTTGCCGCCCAATTGGCGGCCGAAAAGGCGGCGCGGGAGGCGATGGAGCATGGTCTGCGTGAAGTGGCCGTCATGGTCAAGGGTCCGGGGGCCGGCCGTGAGGCCGCGATCCGTTCGCTGCAGGCCGCCGGCTTGGAAGTAAGTCTGATCAAAGACGTTACGCCCATTCCACACAACGGTTGCCGGCCGCCCAAGCGCCGGCGCGTATAGCAAGTACAGGAGGTGTCTTTTTGGCCAGATACACGGATGCGGTGTGCCGGTTGTGCCGCCGCGAGGGAATTAAACTATATTTAAAGGGAGACCGGTGTTACACTCCCAAGTGTGCCGTCGGTCGCCGGACGTTTCCGCCCGGACAGCAAGGTCCTTCCCGGAGGAAGGTAACGGAGTACGGCCTGCAGCTGCGTGAAAAGCAGAAGGTGCGGCGGATTTACGGGATTCTGGAAACCCAGTTCCGGAACTACTTCCACAAGGCCGCGCGTCAGCCGGGGGTGACCGGCGAAAACCTGCTGCGCCTGCTGGAGCGGCGCCTGGACAACGTCGTTTACCGCCTGGATCTA
>JACUUW010000157.1 GCA_014859075.1 Desulforudis sp. | reverse complement strand
GTCGTCTCCCGAAGGCGGATGGGGCTGGTTTACGCCGGACGGGAATTTTTCTTCCACCCCGGGTTGGCCAAATTACGCATAAGAGAGATCATGGCTGGGAAAACTGACCAAATGGTGAAAGCCATGGACCTGCAACCGGGGGACCGGGTGCTGGACTGCACGCTTGGTCTGGCCGCCGACGCCCTGGTGGCCGGCTACGCGGTCGGGGACAGGGGCCGGGTGACCGGCTTGGAGGCCGTACCCGTGTTGGCCTTGCTGATCAGCTGCGGCTTGGAAGACCACCGTTTCCACAGCGGCCCGCTGGGCGAGGCGATGCGGCGGGTAAAGGTCCTGACGGCCGACCACCGGGAGTATCTGGTGTCCTGTGAAACCGGCGGTTACGACGTCGTCTATTTTGACCCGATGTTCCGGGTGCCCCGGCTTGCTTCAAGCGGCATGGAACCGTTGCGGTTACTGGCCGAAAGTACGGCCGTGGGCCCGGAGGCCGTTCGTGAGGCCGTCCGGGTGGCGCGTAGAAGAGTGGTGCTGAAAGAACGCCGGGACAGTTCAGAGTTTCCAAGGCTGGGGTTTGAGCGCGTGGAAGGCGGTAGATACTCACCGGTGGCTTATGGGGTCATTGAGAAGGGCGGGGGTCCGGGATGAGCACGGCGCCGCTTTTGGTTGTAATCACCGGGCCCACCGCCGCGGGGAAAACCAGTGTTGGCATTGACGTCGCCTTGGCCCTGGATGGGGAGGTTGTTTCGGCTGATTCCATGATGGTCTACCGCGGGATGGATATCGGGACGGCCAAGCCGGCTTTGTCGGAGATGCGGGGAGTGCCGCACCACCTGATTGACGTGGCCGATCCGGACGAGGATTTCAGCGTGGCCCGCTACCAGGAGTTGGCCGCGCGCGCGATCGAAGGGATTCACGAACGGAAAAAGGTGCCCCTGCTTGTCGGTGGTACGGGGCTTTATATCCGGGCGGTGGTGGACGGTTACCGGTTCCCGGTGCGGTCCGATCCCCGGCTGCGGCACCGTTTGCAGCAGGAGGCCCGGTCGAGCGGAAGCGGGCACCTGCAGCGCCGCCTGGCGGAAGTGGATCCGGTTTCGGCGGGGCGGCTCCACGAGAACGACGAAAGGCGGATCATACGGGCCCTGGAGGTGTACCACCTGACGGGGGTACCTTTCAGTCGGTTCCTGGAGCATGGCCGGGACCGGGAGCCAAAGTACCGCGCGGTCATGTTCGGGCTGACCATGACCCGGGCCGGGCTGTACCGGCGGATCGAGAAACGGGTGGACGAACTGGTCCGGGCGGGACTCGTGGATGAAGTCCGGCGCCTTCTGGAGAAAGGCTATGGGCCGGATCTGGTGGCGATGAAGGGCTTGGGCTACAAGGAAATCGCCGACTACCTCCAGGGCCGGACAACTCTGGAGGAAGCGGTTAATATACTGAAAAAAAACACCCGCCGTTTTGCCAAGCGCCAGCTCACATGGTTCCGGCGCGACACCCGGATCCAGTGGCTGGACGTGGACGAAAACCAGGGTGGGAGAGGAGTGGCCCAACAAATTGTTGATTTCCTGGCAGGAGTAACCCGATAACCGGCGAATGATAATTAATACTATTTACCATGGAGGCACACCCATGAGCAAGACGCAAATAAACCTTCAAGACGCCTTTTTGAACCAGTTGCGGAAGGAAAATATTCCGGTAACGATTTTCCTGGTCAACGGTTTCCAGCTCAAGGGTACGGTCAGAGGGTTCGACAACTTCACCGTCATTCTGGATAGTGACGGGAAACAATTAATGGTATACAAGCACGCGATCTCCACGGTCAGTCCCGTCCGGCCGGTCAACACAAGCGCGACGCCCGACAGGAATACGGGACAGTAGGGGCCCTTCAGAGGAAGGGCTCCCTCTCTGAATTGTGGAGATGAACGAACGGCTGAGGGCACTGGCCGGCGAAGTGGAGCGGGAGATCGCGGGGGTGTACCGGTGGATTGACGAAGTGGCGCTCGCCAATCACCGGAAAACACTGGATGCTTTTCACGAATACCGAGTGAGTGAGTTCCATTTTCGGGGCAGCACCGGTTATGGATACGGGGACCCGGGGCGCGAGGTGTTGGACCGGGTTTGGGCCCGGGTTTTCGGGGCGGAGTCGGCCCTGGTGCGCACGCAGATTGTCTCGGGCACCCACGCGCTCGCCCTGGCCTTTTACGGTTTGTGCCGCCCGGGAGACCAACTCGTGGCGGTGGGGAGACCGTATGACACCCTGGAGCGGGTGATCGGCATCAAAGCCCGGGTTCCGGGTTCTCTCACGGACCTGGGGGTCGGATACCGGCAGGTGGATCTGGACGGGAACGGACGTCCCGACAAGGCGGCGCTGGTCGCGGCGCTCACTCGGAGCACAAAAGTGGTTTTTCTGCAGCGTTCCGGTGGCTACGATTGGCGACCGGCGTTGGATATAGAGGCGATGGCCGGTTTAATCGGTCTGGTCAAGTCGCACGCGCCCCATGCTCGGGTGGTGGTGGACAACTGCTACGGGGAGTTCACCGAAGTGCGGGAACCCAGTGAGGTGGGTGCGGACCTTGTCTGCGGGTCCCTGATCAAAAATCCCGGTGGGGGATTGGCCCCGACCGGGGGTTACGTGGCAGGCTGCGCGGAATGCGTAGAGCTGGCCGCCGCGAGGCTTACCGCCCCGGGCCTGGGACGGGAAGTAGGCGCTTCCCTCTACAACTTGCGCCTGCTGTACCAGGGTTTCTATCTTGCTCCCCACTTTGTGTCCGAGGCATTGAAAGGGGCCGTTTTTAGTGCCCGACTTATGGAAAGACTCGGTTACGAAGTTAAGCCCGGCTATGCGGACCGCCGTTCGGACACCATTCAGGGCATTCGCCTCGGCACCCCCGAGCGGGTGATAGCTTTCTGCCGGGGTATCCAGAAAGCCTCACCGGTGGATGCGCACGCTTTTCCGGAACCGGCGCCGCTGCCCGGCTACGCGGACGGTGTGGTCATGGCGGCGGGTACCTTCGTCCAGGGGGCTTCCCTGGAACTGACGGCCGATGCGCCGTTTCGGGAACCCTTCGCCGTTTATCTCCAAGGGGGGTTGTCCCGGGAATACGTTAAACTGGGTGTGTTGACGGCGATTCAGGAAATGAATAAGTTGCAATAAGGGGAATAAGCTTGCGAGGTGTGTATAAATGAAGGACATGGTCATCATCGGGGGCGGCCCCGGCGGTCTGGCCGCGGGGATTTACGCCGTGCGGTCGGGGCTGGATACGGTTTTGTACGAACGCAACGCCCTGGGCGGCAGCGTTTTGACGGCCGGGAAGATCGAGAACTATCCGGGCTTTCCGGGTGGGATCAGTGGTCCGGAACTTGTGGCCCGCATGGAAGAGCACGCCCGCCAAGTCGGGCTGAATATTGAATTCAACGAAGTGCACGAGATCACCCCCGACAACGGCAGTCTTCACCTGCGCACGCGGGAAGGCGAGGTGTCCACCCGGACGGTGGTGATCGCGACCGGTACGGGTCCCCGCCCGCTGGGTGTGGAAGGTGAGGAACGCCTGCGCGGCCGGGGCGTCTCCTACTGTGCCGTCTGTGACGGGGCCTTTTTTCGGAACCAGTCGGTGGCGGTGGTCGGAGGCGGGGATGCGGCGGCCGAAGAGGCAAACTACCTTTCCCGCTTTGCTTCCCAGGTGTACCTGATTCATCCCCGGGAGAGTATTCGGCGTTCCCGGGTCGGGCGGAGACGGATTGACGAGAACCCCAAGATAAAGACGATTCCGAAGACCGAGGTGATCGGCATCAAAGGTGACAAAGCGGTCGAAGCCTTGATACTTAAGAACCGTGAGACCGGGGAAACGAGTGATCTCCAGGTGGACGGCGTGTTTGTGTACGTGGGGATCAGGCCCAACAGCTACCTTGTACAAAAACTGGTGGATCTGGACGACCGCGGTTTCATCATCACCGACTGGCGGATGCGGACGTCAAGAGCCGGGATTTTTGCGGTGGGAGACGTTCGCCGGACGCCGCTACGCCAGATCGCCACGGCGGTCGGTGACGGGGCGACGGCGGCTATTTGGGCTGAGAAATACCTCACCTCACTCTCTTGAAATAAAAAGGCTGTACCTCCGAAGGTACAGCAGAAAGGGAGAGGAGTTAGGTTGTTACTGGGTCCAGTAGGATTATAACCAGGAATGGATTGTACCATACATTTTGCCTAAAATTTTATTGTTATGCAAAAACTTCGGTTGTCAGGGATGAGTGGATTTGCTCTCCTCAGATTGGCACCGGCCACTTATTGTGGCCGGTTACTCGACGGAAACCAGGTCGTGACGGCGGTTCCGGAGCAGCGGCAACTCCTTACGAATCCGCGTGATCAGGTCAAGGTTGATTTCGGCCTGGAGCAGCGTCTCCCGCTCGTCAACCGCGGCGATCACCTCGGCCCAGGGGCCGGCGATCATCGAGTGCCCGTAGTAGGCGAAGTGACTCTCCTCGTGGCGGGCCGGGCTGGCCCCGACCGTGAACACCTGGTTGTCAACGGCGCGCGCGCGAAGCAGGACTTCCCAGTGGGCGGGGCCGGA
>JACUUW010000315.1 GCA_014859075.1 Desulforudis sp. | reverse complement strand
CACTACCAGGACGCGCGGATGTGACGCCAGAAGCGCCTCCACCGCCGGCTCCCGGAGCAGCCGGTCCACCGGGGGCAGGTTCCTGAGCAGTTCTCCCGCGTTCATAAGCCACCAACCTCCCCGCTTGCCACTCATTCTCCCATAATAATAGCGTCTATTACCAGTACACGGTCAACCCGAACACGGCGTTCGTTACCCGGAAGTCGATATCCTCGGCCGCGGCCGGTACTTCGTGCCGGGTCAGCAGCAGCCATTCTCCGGGCGTCAGCCCGAAATCGGCCTTCCCGTCCGGGGCGGTTACAGCATACCGCGCCCGGGGCTTGCCCTGGCAGTGGGCATACACCTGTGCGCCGGCCAGGGGCCGGCCCTGGTGTTGAACCAGCACCTCCAACTCCTTCCCCAGCGGGCCCATGGGTACGATCTCCAGTTCCTGGGCGAACGACCCGGGCCAGGGACTGTCGTCCTCCACGAAGACCAGACGTTTGGCGAAGTAGCAGAGGTCCACCGTTCGCGTGTCTCCCGCCGCGTGCCCGGTGCCGGGCAACCAACGGCCGTCTCCGGTCACTGTCCAACAACCCCGGGCGTAGGCGGCCAAGACCGCGTGAACCCCGCGCACCGCCGGGGTGAACACCGCCTCGACACCGTCTTCCCCCGCCGCCGGCTCCAGCGGCTCGGGTTCCAACGTCGGCCCGGCCGCCCAAATCCTTGCCCGCTCGGCCTCGGCCCGGCCGTCGGCCTCCAGATAGTGTCCGTAGCACAGGCGGCAGGTCACCGCCTGCCCGCGTTCAGCCCGTTGGGCACACTGCAGCCAAATGTTGTGCGGGGCCATGTTCGAAGACCTCCTAATTAACCAGAATTCAAAAACCAGAATTCAGAATGGGTAACCAAAAAACCAGAACAGAGTAAGACCGAGATCTTACGGGTACCCGCTTCTCGGTATCACCCAATGCAGCTTCGGACTGAAAGTTCTCCTGCCACCGCAGATGTTAGCTTTAAGTTAAGGGTCAGACCCTTAACTTAAAGCGGCCCTAATCATCCCCGCGTCTCCCGAGCCGAATTCCTGCATCCTTATTCTTTAGTAAGTCCTTCCGCTTTCTTCCGGATTCTGAATTCTGGAAATTATGAATTCCTGTTCTTTTTGGCCTATCGCTTACAGTTTACCCTCCGGCCGTAGCGTCGTACACCTCTTCTCCATCAATACTCGCGGACGATCTCGTAGGTGGTCGTCCGCTGTGCCGGCCGGAAACCGGCGTCCCGGATCACCCGAACGATCTCTTGCAGGGGCACGCGGTGGGCCGCCCCGGCGGCCCGGACCACGTTCTCCTCCAGCATGGTACCGCCGAAGTCGTTCGCCCCGAAGGCGAGCGCGACCTGGCCGACCTTCGCCCCCTGGGTGACCCAGGAGGCCTGAATGCTCGGGAAATTGTCGAGTACCAGGCGCGACACGGCCAGCGTCCGCAGGTAGTCCAGACTGTCGGCGCCGGACCCGCCGAGCGCCGTGTTGGCCGGTTGGTAACTCCAGGGGATGAAGGCCGTGAATCCGCCGGTCCGGTCCTGGGCCTCCCGCAACCGGACCAGATGGCGCACCCGTTCGGCCGGTGTTTCAACCGTGCCGAACATCATGGTGGCCGTCGTCGGCATCCCCAGTTCGTGGGCGGCGAGCATAACGTCCAGCCACTCGCGCCACCCGATCTTACGCGGGCTGATCAACCGCCGCACCCGGTCCACCAGGATCTCGGCCCCGCCGCCGGGCAGGGAGTCGAGCCCGGCTTGCTGGAGTGTCGCCAGCAACCCCGCCACCGTCAGGTTCTCGCGCCGGGCCAGGTGGACGATCTCGGGCGGCGAAAGCGAGTGGACCCGCACGCCCGGGAACCGGGACTTGATCGCCCTCAACATGCCGGTGTAGTAATCCAGTTCCAGCCCGGGGTGCAGACCGCCCTGGATGAGCACCTGCGTCCCCCCGAGCCCGACCAACTCCTCAACCTTGGCCAGGATTTCGTTATGGCTCAGCACGTAGGCCTGGGGGGAATCCGGAGCGCGGTGAAAGGCGCAGAACCGGCACGCCGAGGTGCACACGTTGGTATAGTTGATGTTGCGGTCAATGACGAAGGTGACCCGGCCTTCCGGGTGCCACCGTCGCCGGACCCGTTCGGCCGCCCGGCCGAGGGACAGGACTTCGGCCGACTCCAAAAGAGCCGTCCCTTCTTTCTCGGAAAGCCGCTCCCCTGCCGCCGCCCGGTCCAGGATCACCCTTGTGTCAGTCAAGCCGGTCCCCCCAGACGGCCAATCGAACCCGTTCCTCGATCAGGCCGGTCTTATACGCGTAGTCGAAAAAGGTCAACAGTCCCTGCTGGTATACGGGGCCGAAATCGTGCCGGATCAACTCGAAGTATTCCTCGATTACATTCCGCGGTAGGCCGGTGCGCCGCCGGGCCGCCTCAAGCACGGCCGCCTGCTCCGCCCGGCCGATCTCCCGGGCCCGGTGCAGGGCGTCCGTCAGCGCCGCCGTCTCCTCCGGGTGCTCAGCCGCGAAATCCCGCCGGATCACCCAAAGGGCGAACACCATCGGTTCCCCGGTCAGGCTCTTCCAGGCCTCCCCGAGGTCGAGCACCGTCAGTTCCGGCCGGTTGCGCCGCACCTCCAGGCCGGCGGCTATCGCCTCGTCACCGATCAACAGGCCCGCGTCGCCCTGGGACAGCATGAGGTCCAGCGCGGGGGCCGTGGTCTCAAACGTGGCTTCCACGTGGTAGTAGTGTTCGAACAAGACCTTCAATAGGACCACCGAGGTCGCCGAAGTGTCCGGCAGGCAGACCTTCCGGCCGTCCAGTTCGGTTGCCGGCACTTTGCTGATCAAAAAAATGCTCCCGACCCGGCCGTTCGAGCTGATGGACAGGCCCGGCACGATCAGGCACCGGTCCGGGTGTCGCGCGTATTCAATGCTCGACAGCGGCGTTACCTCGAGTTCACCCCGCAGAAAACGCTCATTGAGCCTTGTGGGCGGACCCTTCACCAGTTCGACCGGCGGGTCCAGCCGCCCCTGTTCAAAAGCGTAATAGACGGGCAGGCAGTTCAAGTAGTCAACCTGTCCCAACCGAATTGACTTCAATGGCGAAAATCCTCCCTGATTACGTTGTACAGGGTATCCCGCTCTACCGGATGCCGGCCGGCCGCGCGGATGAACCGGAGCAGTTCGTCCCGGCCCAGCGCCTGGGCCGTCTCGGCGCCCGCCGCATGGGTGATCCGTTCCTCCACCACCGTACCGTCAAAGTCGTTTACCCCGAAACTGAGGGAGATCTGGGCCAGCTTGGGCCCGATCATGATCCAGAAGGCCTTGATGTGATCGAAATTGTCCAGCATCAGCCGGGCCACGGCCAGCATCTTCAGGTCGTCGTACCCGGTGGTCGGTCCGCGCACCTCGGACTCGAGGTCGGTGTGCCGCGGGTGGAAGGCCAGCGGGATAAAAGTATGGAAACCCCCGGTCCGGTCTTGGAGTTCCCGCAGTTGCAGCAGGTGGTCGACCCGCTCCTCGACGGTCTCCAGGTGGCCGTACAGCATGGTGGCGTTACTGCGCAGCCCCAGCCGGTGTGCCGCCCCATGCACCGCCAGCCACCGCGCGCCGCTGATCTTCTTCGGGCACACCAGTTCCCGCACCCGGGGCGCGAATACCTCGGCCCCGCCCCCGGGCAGCGCGTCCAGGCCGGCCGCCCGGAACTCGACCAGGATTTCCTCCAGGGTCAGCCCATGGAGCTGGGCCAGGTAGTCCACCTCCACCGCGGTTAACGCCTGGATGATCACGCCGGGCGCCGCCTCCCGGAGCCGCCTCAGCATCTCCAGGTAGTAGTCCAGGTCGAGCGTCGGGTGGAGTCCCCCGACTATGTGCACCTCGGCAATGCCCAACTTCCAGGACGCCCGCGCGCGGGCCACCAGGTCGTCCAGGGACATGACGTAACCACCCGGCTCGCCCTCCTCCTTGCTGAAAGCGCAGAACCGGCAGCCGTTCACACAAATGTTGGTGTGGTTGATGTGCCGGTTGACGACGAAGTACACCCGGTCGCCGTGCTTGCGCCGCCGGACCAGGTCGGCCAAATACCCCACTCCGAGCAAGTCCGGGGAACGAAACAGGCGCACGCCGTCCTCAAAATCAAGGCGTGAGCCCGCCGCCACTTTCCGGGCGATTTCCCCCAGATCACCGTCTGCAACAAAACCGTCCACCACTTATCCCCCGTCCCCGGTTTGCACATACTAAAATGTTTCTAGTCAGCCGTTCAGCTGAGCAACACGTCAGTCAACGTGAAAAAGAGCATCCCGAGACTTAAGGCCGCGTTTACGTGGAAGAAGGCCACGTTGACCCGCTCCGGGCTCAATCGCTGCGAAACGATCACGTGCTCGTACAGCAGGAGCAGAACGGCGAACCCCACGCCCAGGTAGTAGAACGCGCCTACTCCCAGCATAGCTCCGGACACCAGGAATAGCAAGGGCGCCAGGACGTGAAAACCCATAGCGATCCTCAACGCCGCCGGGATTCCGAATCGAGCCGGGATGGAGTACACCCCCCGCTGCCGGTCGAAGTCGTAGTCCAGGCAGGCGTAGACGACGTCAAAC
>JACUUW010000156.1 GCA_014859075.1 Desulforudis sp. | reverse complement strand
TGTTGTCAGGGTCCGGGGGGTGGTCCGATAAATGGAAACGGCGCCTTACGGCGCCTTGGCGTTTGGTCCGTTGTTTTCGCCCATTTTCAGGATTCCGTAGGCGAAGCTGTCTGCCAGGGCCTGCCAGCTGGCCTCGATGATGTTGGAGGAAACTCCCACGGTACCCCAGGATTTCCGGCCGTCCCCGGTCTCGATCAGCACCCGGACGACCGCCCCGGTGCCGGACTTCTCGTTCAGCACGCGCACCTTGTAGTCGTGCAGCTTCATCCTGGCGATGGCCGGGTAGAATTCCTCCAGGGCTTTGCGCAGGGCGGCGTCCAAAGCGTTCACCGGGCCGTTGCCCTCCGCCGCGGTGTGGACCACCTGGTCGTTCACCCGCAGCTTGATGATGGCCTCGGTGTACACGTGCCCCTCGTCGCGGAGTTCGGTCAGGATGCGCATGGTTTCCAGCAAGAACGGCTTGTGGTACCCGTTGTACGCCTTGCGCAGCAGGAGCTCGAAGGAGCCCTCGGCGCCCTCGAACTGGAAACCCTGGTGCTCCAGGTCCTTGAGCTCGTTCAGGATCCGGCGGTACTCGGCGCTGTCGGTCTCCAGGCCCAGGTTCAGTTCCCGGTATTTGTACACCAGGTTGGACAGGCCGGACAGTTCGGACACCAGCACGCGGCGCTTGTTGCCCACGCTCTCGGGCGGGAGGTGCTCGTAGGTGTGAGAGTCTTTCAGCAAGGCGTTGACGTGGATGCCGCCCTTGTGGGCGAAAGCGCTGGTCCCGACGAAGGGCTGGCGGACCTCCGGGTTCATGTTGGCCAGCTCGTTCACGTAGCGGGACAGGTCGGTCAGGTAGACCAGGTTCTGTTCGGGGATGCAATCGAGCCGCTTTTTGAACACCAGGTTCGGGATGACGGCGCACAGGTCGACGTTCCCGCAGCGCTCCCCGTAGCCGTTGATGGTGCCCTGGACCTGGGTGCAGCCGGCCTCGACGGCCATGATCGAGTTGGCCACCGCCAGGCCGGAGTCGTTGTGGGCGTGGATGCCCAGCGGCACAGCGAGCGCCTGGCGGACGTAGGCCACCATTTCCTTCAGCTCCGTCGGCAGGGTGCCGCCGTTGGTGTCGCAAAGGGCGATGGTGTCGGCCCCGGCCTCCTCGGCGGCCCGGACCACGGCCATGGCGTACTGAGGGTTGGCCTGGTACCCGTCGAAGAAGTGCTCGGCGTCGAAGATGACCTCCAGCCCGCGGCCCTTCAGGAAGGCCACCGAGTCCCGGACCATGGCCAGGTTCTCCTCCAGGGTGGTGCCGAGCGCCCGGTAGACGTGAAAGTCCCAGCTCTTGCCGAACAGGGCCGCCGTCCGCACCCCGCACTCCGCGATGGCCAGCAGGTTGCGGTCTTCATGCGCCGGGCGGCCCGCCTTGCGGGTGCTGCTGAAGGCGCAGAGGCAGGTGTTCCGGTACTGCTCCTGCCGGACCCGCTGGAAGAATTCCATGTCCTTGGGGTTGGAGCCGGGCCAGCCGCCCTCCACGTAGTGGAAGCCCATCCGGTCGAGCCGGCGGGTGATTTTGAGTTTGTCTTCGACGGAGAAGGTGATGCCCTCGCCTTGGGTTCCGTCTCTGAGAGTCGTGTCGTAGATCTGGATCTGTCCACTCATCTAAGCAGTGCTCCTTTGACAGAAGAACAAGAATTCAGAATCCAGAATTCAGAATAAAAAAGGAATAATTTAAATATGATATTCCGCTCCTAACATATTGAACGTTTCGAACGCTCCATTACGCTAGAGAAAGAAGCCGAATAGGCTTCGAGCAACTTGCTCACTTCTTCCAGCTGGACCATTAGTTCTATTCTGAATTCTTAACCTTACCTCTCACGTGCTCGATGAGCCCGCCGGCGGCGATGATTTCCTGCATGAACGGCGGGATGGGTTTGGCCTCGAACTCCGCGCCGGTGGTCAGGTTCTTGATTCTGCCGGCGGCGGCGTCGACCGTCACCCGGTCGCCGGTCTTGATGCCCGCGACGGCCGCCGGGCATTCCAGGATGGGCAGCCCGATGTTGAAGGCGTTCCGGTAGAAGATCCGGGCGAAGGTCCGGGCGATCACGCAGGACACACCGGCCCCCTTGATGGCCAGCGGGGCGTGCTCCCGCGAGCTGCCGCAGCCGAAGTTGTTGCCGCCCACGATGATGTCGCCCGCCCGCACCTTCCCGGGGAACTCCGGGTCGGCGTCCTCCATGCAGTGCCGGGCCAGCTCGGCCGGGTCGGAGGTGTTCAGGTAGCGGGCCGGGATGATGACGTCGGTGTCGACGTTGTCGCCGAACTTCCAGCTGTTACCTTCCAGCAGCATCTATATCACCTCACCCGGGTGGGCGATCCGCCCCAGGATGGCCGAAGCCGCGGCCACGGCCGGGTTCGTCAGGTAGACTTCGCTTTCGGGGTGGCCCATGCGGCCCACGAAGTTGCGGTTGGTGGTGGCCACCGCCCGCTCGCCGCGGGCCAGCACACCCATGTAGCCGCCCAGGCAGGGGCCGCAGGTCGGGGTGCTCACCGCCGCGCCGGCCGTGATAAAGGTGGCCAGCAGGCCCTCGTCCATGGCCCGGCGGTAGATCGCCTGGGTGCCGGGAAAGACGATGAGGCGCACGTTTCGGTGCACCCGGCGCCGCTCCAGGACCCGGCCCGCCAGTCGCAGGTCCTCCAGCCGGCCGTTGGTGCAGGAGCCGATCACCACCTGGTCGATGTCCACGTGCCCGGCCTCGGTCACCGGCCGGGTGTTGTCGGGCGAGTGCGGGAAAGCCACCTGCGGTTCAATCTTGCTCACGTCGTAGGTGACGCTCCGGGCGTAGGCGGCGTCCGGGTCTCTCTGGAAGACCTCGTACGGGCGCTGCGCCCGGCCGCGGACGTACTCGAGCGTCCGTTCGTCGGGCGGCACGATCCCGTTCTTGGCGCCGGCCTCGACGGCCATGTTGGCCATGGTGAACCGGCCGTCCATGGACAGGTTCGCGATGGCCGGGCCGGTGAACTCCATGGCCTGGTAGAGCGCCCCCTCCACGCCGATGTCCCCGATGGTGTAGAGGATCAGGTCCTTGCCGCCCACCCATTCGGGCGGCTCGCCCTCGTACACGAACCTGATGGTCTCCGGCACCTTGAACCAGGTCTCGCCCAGGGCCATGGCGGCCGCCAGGTCGGTGCTCCCCACGCCGGTGGCGAACGCCCCGACCGCGCCGTAGGTGCAGGTGTGGGAGTCGGCGCCGATAACGACGTCGCCCGGCCCCACCAGGCCTTGTTCGGGCAGAAGACAGTGCTCGATGCCCATGCGCCCGACCTCGAAGTAGTTGGTCAGGTTCTGGGCGCGGGCGAACTCCCGCATGATTTTAGCCTGTTCGGCCGACTTGATGTCCTTGTTCGGCACGAAGTGGTCGGGGACCAGGATGACCCGGTCCGGGTCGAACACCCGGCCGACCCCGATCTTCGAGAATTCCCGAATGGCCAGGGGGGCGGTGATGTCGTTACCCAGGACGGCGTCCACCCGGCACGAGATAAGCTCGCCCGGGGTCACCCGGTCCCGGCCGGCGCGCCGGGCCAGTATCTTTTCGGTGATGGTCATGCCCAAAGGTCTTTCCACCTCAATCCTGTTTGCGCGTCTTTTCGTCGTACACGATCTTGTTCAAGACGTTGACGTAGGCCCGGGCGCTTGCCTCCAGCACGTCGGCGGAAACGCCCCGGCCGGTGTAAACCCGATCCTCGTCCCGCACTTTCAGGGTCACGCTGGCCAGGGCGTCGGTGCCGCCGGTGACGGCGTCGATCACGTAGCTGACGAGCGGGTACTTGCGGCCGGTGACCTTCTCGATGGCCTTGTAGGCCGCGTCCACCGGGCCGTTGCCGCAGGCCACATCCTGGACGAACTCGCCCTCGGTCAGGAGGCCGATCACCGCCGTCGGCTTGACGGTGGTGCCGGTGAAAACGTGCAGGTAGTCGAGTTCGAAGGTCGACGGCACCTGGCGGATGGTCTCGTCCAGGATGGCCTCCAGGTCCTCGTCGGTGATGTGTTTTTTGGTGTCGGCCAGTTCCTTGAACCGGACGAAGGCCTGGTTCAGTTCTTCGTCGCGGAGTTCAAAGCCCAATTCGTGCAGCCGCTCCCGGAAGGCGTGGCGGCCCGAGTGTTTGCCCAGCACCAGGTTGGTCCGGGTAATGCCCACGATGGTCGGGCAGATGATTTCGTAGGTGGTCCGCTCTTTCAGCACGCCGTCCTGGTGGATGCCGGACTCGTGCAGGAAGGCGTTCTTGCCGACGATGGCCTTGTTGAACTGGACCGGCATGCCGGTCAGGGTGCTCACGAGTTTGGAGGTGCGATAAATCTCCTCGCACCGGATGTCGGTGGTCAGGCCCCACTTCTCCCGGCGGCTGAAGAGGCCCATCACCACCTCCTCCAAGGCGGCGTTCCCGGCGCGCTCGCCGATGCCGTTCACGGTGCACTCCACCTGGCGGGCGCCGTTTCTAACGGCGGCCAGGGAGTTGGCCACCGCCAGGCCCAGGTCGTTGTGGCAGTGGACACTGACCACCACGTTTTCAATCCCGGGCGTATGATCCATAATGTGTGCAATGAACACGCCGAACTCGTCGGGCATGGCGTAACCAACGGTGTCCGGAATGTTGACGGTGGTCGCCCCGGCGGCGATGACCGCCGCCAGCACCCGGCACAGGAAATCCGGGTCGGAGCGGAA
>JACUUW010000155.1 GCA_014859075.1 Desulforudis sp. | reverse complement strand
CCTTCACCACCTTCTCCCGAATACGTTCAAACCCCAATCGCAGTAGCAGCTTTTCATTATGCGCACATTAACGATTGGGATTCGGCTGAAGCCGACGCTCCTTACGAAGATCGCGCTGCCAGGCAACAGGATCTGAAATAGACGATAGTCCTCCCATATCGGCAAGGTCCGTTAGCGCTTTCGCCATGGCATCACCGCGAGCATCGGAAGCGTCTGAGATATTCCCCTGCAATATGATGTGCACGGGAATGGCTCGCCGCCGCTCAGGGGGTGGATCGATCCATTCAATGCGATCCCCACGCACGACTGCTCTATAAGTACGTTGCATAGACATTCTCCTTCCTCGAGAGGCTTCCCGGCCTGCTTGTAATTTACATTATATCATTAGTTTACAATATCCCATTGAGAAACGTTTATGGGCGGCAGGCGTTTGACCAATCGTAGTCACATTAATAAGGCGTAATTGGGAAAGAGCCGGCCGCAGGAAAGCGGCCGGCTCCAGAGACGTGATGATCAGGTTAGGCTGTTGGCTCCGCCACGAGTTCATACACGGTTTCCCGGCCCCCGGCCTTAAGGGTGAGTATCGCGCCGCTGTTACTGAGGATGGTTTCCGCCGTCACCCCGGAAGGGGGGGATTCGCCTGCCAGGTAGTCCAAGATCAGGGATATGAAGTCCGCGTTCTTAGACACAGGAACTGGCCCGACATTGAACTTCTGGTCCTGAGCGCCACTCACCTCGGCCCAGACGCTGTGGCTCAACGCGGCGCCGCCTTCGTCAAACATCACGCCCTCCTTCCCGGTGAGGTCAAAGATGATCCGTCCGCCCTCTATCAACGCGTCCACCCTGGTCTCATCGGGTTTGTCGCTGTTTTGGATGTAGACATCGGAAAGGGTCGGTGCCGTGGGTGTCGGAGCGCCGCCGCCGCCACCGCCGACGATGCGGTCGGGAAGCGCATAGTCGGTCTCGAAGGTGCCCAGGGCATAGGCGCCGAGTCGGCCGACCTAGACGTTATCGGCAATGATGACCAGACCGAGACTCGGATCGTGGTCCTTGTGGGCCCAGATCGTGTAGGTCCGGTCCTTGAGGACGGCAAGGCGGAAATTGCCGTCGCTGTCCGTGGTCGTGAAAAAGACCGGGTTCGCGGCAAAGTACAGCTTCGCCTCCGGTACGGGATCACCGTTCTTGTCGGCGAGGGTGCCGGTGAGCACGGTTCCGGCGGCCAGGGCCAGATCGCAGACCGTGTCTTGGGTGACCGTGACCGTACGGGCGGCCACGTAGTCGCCCTTCACCGCGGTGAGGCCGTATTTTCCGGAAACGACCCGGAACTGGTACTTCCCGTCCTTACCGGTCCGGTACTCTTCAAAGACTTCAAGCCGATCTGCACTGGTGAAAAGCCGGACGGCGGCCCCTTCCACCGGGCTGCCGTCCAGGGTGACGGTGCCCTGTACGCCGTCGAGCACCGGGACGGGCTCCCCGCACCTGGCCACAACCCGGTCGAGCGTCACCACCGCTTCGGCCCTGGAAATCGGCGTGCCGGGTCCGAAGGTGTTGTCGGGGTAGCCGCCCATTATCCCGGCGGCCGCCACTTTGCCCACGGCTTCAAGGGCCCACGGCTTGATGGTTCCGGTGTCCGCGAAAACCGCCCGGCCGGTGACGTCCTGGAGGCAGTCGAGCCGGGCGATGACGCAGGCCACCTCCTGGCGGCTGATCGGGCTGTCGGGCCGGAAGGTGCCGTCCTCGTACCCGGCCAGGTAACCGGCGGTCTGGGCCGTGGCCACCTCGGCGTAATACCAGTCCGACGCCTTCACGTCTTTGAAATCACAGGCGGCCCCGGGTTCATGCTTGCCGAGCGCCCGGTTCATAAAGCTCACGAATTCGGCCCTGGTCACCTGACCGCCGGGCCGGAAAGTGCCGTCCGGGTAGCCGCCGGCCAGCCCCCGCGCGGCCCATTTTTCGACTTGCGGTTGCGCCCAGTGCCCCTGGATGTCGGGAAAAGCGGCATGCGCCGGACCAACCAGGCTGAACACAAGGACGAAAGCGAACACCAGTGCCGACAATTTCAGTTTCATTTTGCTACACCTCCTTTCTGCTTGGATTCGAGAAAAAGCGGTATGTCCGCACAAGGAAATCATTAGTTGTATTTCTGCAAAAAACCAATTTATCCTTCCTCCCGCTGGACTTATTTCAAAAATATGTCAGTGTGGCAGGGAAACCGCGGCGCGGTGGCGAACACTTTCGAAAGGTGTTTTCGGAAACCGGAAGGGAATCTGGTGGCTTGAGATGATCGACCTGCACACACATATTCTGCCCGGCCTGGACGACGGTCCGCATTCGCCGGAAGCGGCGCTGGCCATGGCCGCGCGGGCGGCGGCGTACGGAGTCACCACGATCGTGGCCACGCCGCACGTCATGCCGGGAGTGTACGACAACCCGCCCGGGCGGATCCTGGAGGCCGTCGACCGCTTGAACAAGCGGCTGGAAGCCGGCGGGGTCGCGGTGCGGGTTCTGCCCGGGGCCGAATACTACTTCGACGACGACCTGCCCCGGCGTCTGGCGCGGGGCGAACTCCTGACCATCAACCGGGGCAGCTGCCTGCTGCTGGAATTTCCGGGGCAGAGCGTGCCCCTACCCGCGCTGCGGGTGCTGTTCGACTTGCTGATGGCCGGCGTGCGGCCGGTGCTGGCCCACCCGGAGCGAAACGCCGTGCTGGCGCAAAAGCCGGACCTGGTGTACGACCTCGTTTCCCGGGGAGTGCTGCTCCAGGTGACCGCCGCGAGCCTGGTCGGGGGTTTTGGGAGGACGGCGGCCCTGGCGGCGGAGCTGTACGTCCGGCAAGGGTGGGCCCAGTTGATCGCGTCGGACGCCCACAACCCCGGCGAACGGATCACCGCCATGGGGGGCGTGAAAGGCAGGATCACCGCGTTGGCCGGAACGGAGACGGCGGCGCTGCTGACCAGGCACAACCCGCGGGCCGTGCTGGACGGGGACATGGTGACCGTAGAGGCCGCGCCGCCACCCGGCGACAGGGATTACTTCCCTCTGTGGCGCCGCCTCTTAAAATAACAATCGTGCAGGGTATTTTTACACGGATGTCAAAAAAGGACGGGACCGATAATCAATTGAAGGAAATCAAGAGTCAGGCGGAATGGGTAAGGTTGGGGTGGGGATATGCCCGAAGCGAAACCCCCGGTAATGATCGAAGAGGACGTCATCGATCTGCGCGCCGTGTGCAGGGTCCTGGGCAAGTGGCGGTGGCTGATTGTCCTGGGTACCCTGCTCTTCGTCACCGCCAGCGCGGTGGTCAGCTTCTACTTCCTGGCCCCCGTCTACGAGGCCGGGGTGCTGCTGCGGGTGACCCACGCGGCCGAGCGCCTGCAGACCGTCAGTCCCGAAGGCGGCCTGGAGGGCGTGGTGGGCACCCTGTCCCGGCCGCCGCTGATGACCATGCAAACGCACGTCGGCCAACTGCAGAGCGAAGCGCTGATGCAGCGGGTGGTCGAACGGCTGAACAATAACGAGCTTGACGCCCGAACCCTGCTGGAGATCTCCAGCGCCGCCGCGGTGAAGGACTCGAACCTGATCAACCTGACGGTGCAGCACGGGGAGGCCGAAACGGCCCGGGCCGTGGCCAACGCCGTCAGCCTGGAGTACATCCAGTTCATCTCCGACATGAACCAGGAACAGATGGACCGGTCGGTGGCCTTCCTGGAACAGCAGTACGCGGCCACCGAGGCCGAGCTGCAGCCCGTCCTGGACGAACTGCGCGCCCTGCGGGCGCAGTGGAGCGACCGGATGCCGGCCGACCAGCAGGTGGTGGCCGAGCAGCTTGAGAGCCGCATCGACCGCGCGCAGGAAACGCTGGACCTGCTGGCCCACAAGATCACGGAGACCCGGATCGCCCGGTCCATCGACCTGGGCCAGACCACGGTGCTGATTGTCTCCGCGGCCACCACGCCGAAAAAACCGGTCAGACCGAACAAGCAGCTGAATATTGCCTTGGCCCTGGTGTTGGGCCTTCTGGTGTTTGTGGGCCTGGCCTTCATGTTGGAGCATCTGGATTACAATATCAAGCGGCCGGAAGACGTGGAGCGGCACCTGGAACTGCCGGTGGTGGGCATCATCCCGGTGATCAACCGCAAAACCGGGAAAGGCAGGTCCTATTAGGAGGACCCGGGAGCCGGCGCCTGCACCGGGCACCTGAACTACACCTTTCTGGAGGACGGTATGGCCAAAAAGAAGACTCCCAACGGAGTGGACCTGGTCACCATGGTCCACCCGCAGTCGGCGGCGGCCGAGGCTTTTCGGATCCTGCGCACGAACCTGGGTTTCACCTCGCCGGACCACCCCTGCCGGTCGCTGTTGGTGACCAGCCCGGGTCTGGACGACGGTAAGACGCTTACCGCGTGCAACCTGGCCGTAGTCCTGGCCCAGGCCGGCCACAAGGTGCTGCTGGTGGACTGCGACCTGCGCCGGCCCTTGATCCACCGGCTTTTCGGCCTGGAAAACGAGCACGGCTTCACCAACACGCTGCTCCACAAGAGACCGCCGGCCGGCTCTATTCACCGGGTGAACCAGGGATTGTCGGTGCTGACCAGCGGACCGGTACCCCCGAATCCGGCCGAAATCATTTCGGCCAGTAAAACCCGCGTCTTCTGGCAGGAGCAGCTCAAGTCGTTCGACTACCTGGTGGTCGATTCACCACC
>JACUUW010000004.1 GCA_014859075.1 Desulforudis sp. | reverse complement strand
CGTGACAAGACGGCGCTCCTGGACCGGGTGGTGGCCGAGTCGGGTTTCCTGGACTGCCTGGAGCAACGTTTCCAAGCCGGCGGCAAGGACCGCAAGGACTTCCTGGTGGCCGTCAAGCCCAACTACATGTTCCTGCATAACCGCAAAGACGTCAGCACCTACACCGACCCGGCCCTGGTCGAGCGCCTGGTGGACCACATCCGCGGGCGCGGCTTCACCAACGTGATCATCGTTGAAGCGCGGAACACTTATTGCGAGTTTTTTGACCGGCGGGACCCGGTCAGTACCGCCCGTTACCTGGGGCTGGAGACCGGCCCGCGCTACCGGGTGGTCGACCTGAGCCTGGACCTGGTCGAGCACGAATTCGGACCGCCGCTTCACCGCGCGCCGGTGAACCGGGAATGGCGGGATGCGGATTTCCGGGTTTCCTTCGCCAAAAACAAGACCCACGCCTACGCCTATTACACCCTGAACCTGAAAAACTTTTTCGGCGCCCTGCCCCTGCAGAACAAGTTCAAGGAATACCATTGCCGCGAAGAACTGGGCATTTATGAACCGGCTATCGAGTTCGTCGCCCAGTTCCCGGTCCACTTCGGTTTCATCGACGCCTATTACAGCGCCGACGGTCCCTTCGGGGTCTACGCCGACAAAACCCCGGTACCCACCCGGACCATCATGGCCGGACCGGACATCGTGGCCGTGGACTGGGTGGCGGCCTCCCGCATGGGCATAAACCCGCTGTTCAGCAAGTACATGCAATCGGCGGTGGAACGATTCGGCAAACCGCGCATCGACTTGCGGGGAGACCGGGAGATTTACGAGTCCTGGCGGAACGTGCCCATTCAAATGATCTGGGCCACGAGCGCCCTCGACCGGCATTACCGTTTCGGCTTCTTGTTCTACGCCGTGTTCGCCCAGCAGGATCCGGAGGCCTTCCCGCCCCGGGATCAGGCCTGGTACATCCGGGTACTCCGGGTGCTCACCAAGCCGATCCGGGATCAATTCTTCAAGCGGGGCGCGGTCGACCCCGACCAGATGCGGCAAATTCGTGAACTGATTGATGAACTGGGGGTATACCTCCCGCACCGGCCGCTGGAGTCGGGCCGGCCGGAGGTACCTTGAACCACGAAAGGATGAAGGTCTTTTGAATAAACCCCCTAACCCGGAGCACGGTTCCGCCAAGACGTCACAGGTCATCGGTTTTTATGCCTGGCGCGGCAACTGGCCGGTGTTGTGCGGCGCGGAATTTCCGCGGGTCGATCCGCCCCGGGGCGCTCTGGACCTGATCACCCGCGTCCCGGTGGTCTGGTTTTCGCTCGACGAAACAGGAGAGTTGGTCACCGCCAACGACTACGCCCTCCGGCCCCGGGGCTGGGAAACGGTGGTCCGCGAATGCGGGCGGCACCGGATTCCGGTGGACATGACGGTGGCCTACCTGGACGGCCCCCGCCTCGAACCGGTGCTGGCCGACCGGGTCCGGGTGGACCGCATGGTCGCGGGCATTGTCCGGGAGGCCGCGCCGTTCGCCGGCGTCAACCTGGATCTGGAGGGACTCGGCAACAAAAGCAACCACGACTTCAACTCCCTGGCCGCCGTTCGACGAAACTTCACCCGGTTGGTCAGACAACTGGCGGGGGAACTGGCCCCGCGCGGCAAAGAACTGCACCTGTGCCTGCATCCCCTGAACAGTTGGTTCCAGGGCTACGACTACGCCGCCCTATCCCGCGCGGCCGATGCCCTGATCAGCATGTCCTACCACTACGGCCCCACCCCGGAGCCGCTGGACAAAGTGGAGGAGTCGGTGTGTCTGGCCCTGAAAGCCGGCGTTTCGCCGGAGAAACTGGTCCTGGGATTGCTCATCCTCAAGCCCTATGAGACCCCGGAAACCATCGGACCGAAACTGGCGCTGGTCAGGCGGTACGGACTGGGCGGGATTGCTTTATGGAAGCTGTCCTTCATGCACGAGGAGTATAAGAAGGTACTGAGGGAGTGGAGAAACCAGTATGTTGGTGGTCAGTCGTCTGTGGGTTACCGGATACCGACGACCGATGATTGACGACCGACGATCGTTTTAGACCAGCACTTCCAGAACCGACAGGGTGCCGGTGACGGCCAGGGTGACAACAATCCCGGCCACCAGGATACCCAGGGTGATGGCCGGAAAGGCCCGGTGGAAACTAATGCCCAACAGAAAGGCGGCGATCGCGCCGGTCCAGCCCCCGGTGACCGGAAGCGGTACTGAAACAAAGAGGACCAAGCCCAACGGACCATACCTGCGGATGACGTCGCTCCGCCGGCGGGTCCGGGCGAAAAGCCAGTCAAAGAAGCGGTGGCAGAGCGGTACCCGGCGGGATAGGAATGCGGACAGCGGGCCCAGGTACTTGAGCAGGACAACCACCGGGACGAGGTTCCCGAGAAAGGCCCACGCCAAGGCCGACACCGGATCCATGCCCAGGACCCCCTGGGCGAAAGGAATCGCCCCCCGGATTTCGATCACCGGCGCGGCCGCGATCAACATTATTAACACTTCCTGCGGTACCGTGGCCACCAGTCCGTTCACCCGACATCACCTGCGCGCGGAAAACTTCTGCAACAATTAATGTTATTCTCGCTCCGGGCCTCCGTTTCCTTTGCAGTAATCATTGCCCAAAACCCCCGGCACCATAAATTCCCTAATACTTCTTCCACGTCAAAACACTTTACGCAACGGCCGGCATGTTGTTTAATGGGGTTGACCGAAGTCTTGAGGAGGCTTTTCAGATGTTGTACGAAAGCACCAGGGGCCGGTCCCGTCCGGTTTCGGCCTCGGAAGCGATAAAACTCGGCATCGCGCCCGACGGGGGCCTTTTCGTACCCGAGCGAGTGGTGGTTTCAGCTCCGGACGAAATCGAACGCATGTCGCAATTGGACTACCGGCAGCGGGCGGCGCTAGTACTGAGCCGTTTCCTTACCGATTTCGACCAAGCCGAGCTCATCCAAAGCGTCAACGGTGCCTACAACCAGGACAAATTCACCGTCCCGGAGATCGCCCCGGTACGCTCGGTCTCCGGCGATATGCACTTCCTGGAACTCTGGCACGGACCGACTTGCGCCTTCAAGGACATGGCCCTGCAAATCCTGCCGCACCTGCTGATGCGGGCCGTCGCCAAGACGGGTGAGACCGCGGAAATCGTCATTCTGGTCGCCACTTCCGGCGACACCGGCAAAGCCGCGCTGGAAGGTTTCCGTGATGTTTCGGGCACCCGGATCATCGTGTTTTTTCCGGCCGAAGGCGTCAGCGAAATGCAGCGCCTCCAGATGGTCACCCAGGAGGGCGGCAACGTCCACGTCATTGCGGTCCGGGGTAATTTCGACGACACCCAGAGCGGAGTTAAGGCCATTTTCGCCGATCCGTCCGTAAACGCCGCCCTTCACCGGCACGGGCGGCGGTTTTCCTCGGCTAATTCCATCAACTGGGGGCGGTTGGTGCCCCAGGTCGCCTATTACTTCTCGGCTTACCTGGACCTGCGGGAACGCGGGGCGCTCGGTCCCGGCCAAGCCGTGAACTTCGTGGTGCCCACCGGCAATTTCGGCAACATCCTGGCCGCGTTTTATGCCCGGCGCATGGGCCTTCCGGTCAACCGGTTGATCTGCGCGGCCAACCGCAACAATGTCCTGACCGATTTCATCCGCACCGGTACCTACGATCGGAACCGGACGTTTTACCGGACGGTGTCGCCGTCCATGGATATCCTGATCTCGAGTAACCTGGAACGGCTGCTTTTCGAAATGACCGGCCGGGACGCCGCAAGGGTGGACGCGTGGATGTCCGCACTCCGGGAGAACGGTCGCTACCAGGTGGACCCCGCCACCCGGGAACAGGTGTCGAGGCTGTTCTGGTCGGACTTCGCGGACGAGGAGGAGACCATGGACGAAATCCGGAGCACCTGGCAAGATCACCGTTACCTGATCGACCCCCATACGGCGGTGGGTAAGGCCGTCCTGGACAAGTACAAGGCGGCGACGGGGGACAACACCCCGGCGGTGGTCGTCTCCACGGCGAGCCCGTTCAAGTTCAACCAAGCCGTGGCCCGCGTCCTGCTCGGCGCACCGGAAACGAAAAACAAGACCGAGTTCGAGCTCCTGGAAGCCCTGGCGGCCGGCACCGGCCTGGAAATCCCGCCGGGCTTGCGCGGGCTGGACGGAAAACCGGTCCGGCACCGGATGGTGGTCGACAAAGAACAAATGCAGCAGGCCGTACTGGATATCTTGTCTTAGCTGCAGCGCCTTTCCGGCAAAATCGCAAAACCCGGACCATGGTCCGGGTTTTCGCTTGTGTTCCGGAAGAAATCCGGTACCGGTTCCGCCGGGACGGGGAATAGCACATCATTAGAGGGGCAAAACTGAATTCAAGGAGGCGTCCGAAATGGTTCAGATAGGAGATATCCATATAGGCAAAACGGCAGCGGCCGGGAATCCGCAGGTAAGTCTGGCCGAGGCACAAATACTGTGGGACTTCCTCCTTGCCAGATACAGGTGCATAGAAGAAACACAGATACTGCAACATCTCGCCCACGACCCGGACTTCAAATTCTTTATTGTCAGGGAAATGGACAATACCTTGAAACGTCAAGCCAATGAATTGGAAAAAGAACTGAACAAAATAGGGCTGCCGTTGCCTAAAAGGCCTCCGAAGTACGTCAGTGACGCCGTCGGCAGTCCTGACGTGTTTACCGATGAATACCTTTTTAATCAACTCTATATTGGATGCGGTACTTATTTTGACCAGCTCGCGTCTGCCGTCAAGGGCTTAAGGAATAATGACACCCTACGAAAACGGTTTATGAAATACCTGGAACGTGAGATGGAAATCTACGATAATCTTATAAAGTTTGGCAAATTAAAAGGTTGGCTTGATGTGCCGCCGATGTACAATCCCCACTGAGAAGGCGTTCAGTCCGCAGGGTCGGCCCCGTGCCGACGGTGTTCGTGGACAATGACCGGCACAGCGCTATGGTGACCGGCACCGTTTTCGCCCGGCGACAGGGTGATGCCCCGGGTTCCAAGCATCTCAACGGCCAGGGCGCCGCCTTCGTCCATGCCCTGGGCGCCCAGGAGTAAAAGCAGGTCACCCGGCGTCACCCGCCCGACCGCCTCCGCCACCGCCGCATCCAGTTCGGCGTGATGTCTGAAGCACACGCCGCCGCGCCGCAGCCCGTTTAGAAAAGCGGCCTCCTCGGCCGGACCGACCCGGTCGTTCGGACCGGCGTGGGACACACTGGAGGTCGTGATCAGTTCGGCCCGGCCCAGGAGCCGGACCCACCGCGCCAACGCGGCGGCATTGTGGCCGTTGATCACCGGCCCCCGGTTCCCGCGGATGGCGTTGACCACAACGACTTTTTTGAAAGGCAATCCTGACACCGCCGCGAAAACGGCGTCGATGCTGGCCGGATTCATGGCGGTATCGTCCAGAACCGTAATCTCGCCCCGACCCAGGAACTCGAACCGGCGGCTGACACCCTTGAAACCGGAGACGGCCCGGGCGGCCGCCTCCGGTTCAACTCCGGTCAGCAGGGCGGCCGTGAAGGCCACCGCCACGTTGTAGACGTTGTGCCGGCCCGGTAACGCGGTACAGACCCGGAACTCACCGGGGGTGACAGTCATCGTGCGCCCCTCCAGGGGGCGCCGTACCCGGACCAAAAATTTCGTAACCCCGTTTTCGGTGCGAACCCCGGTGGCGGTTACGTCCGCCGCGCCGTCCACGGAGACCGTGACCGCATCCGGCCGCACGCAGACAAACCGGGCCACCGTGGGGTCGTCCACGTTCAACAATACCGGCCTTCCCGGTTTCACCATCTGTATAAAGGCCTGCTTCGCCCGAACGTAGTCCTCGAACCGGGGCGTGAAGTCCGAGTGGTCAAGGTCCACGTTCAGCACGGCCCCGACATCAAAGTCGATGTCCGTGATCCGGTGCAACACCGTCCCGTGTGCCGAAACCTCCATCACGACGTGCCGCAGTCCCGCCGCGCACATTTCCTGGAAAAGCCCCTGGATTTCAGGAGCTTCGGGGGTGGTCAGCCGGGCCGGCGCACACCGCCGGCCGGTGTCCACCACCAGGGTGCCCAGGAGTCCGGACTTCCTCCCCGCCGCGTTGAGCACCGACTGGAGCAAACAGGCCGTGGTCGTCTTGCCGTTGGTGCCGGTGATCCCGATGACCTTCAGCCGCGTGGAAGGGTGCCCGAAGAACGCGGCGGCCAGGTGGGCCAACGCCCGGCGGGAGTCGGAAACCCGGAGCCAGGGCCGGAACATTCCGGCCGGTGCCGGCATCTCCGCTACAATCGCTGCGGCCCCCCGGGCGGCGGCGTGCCGGCAGTACCGGTGCCCGTCGTCCCGAAAACCGCGCACGGCCACGAAGATGTCTCCGGGCGCCACCCGCCGCGAGTCGAAGGCCACCCCCCGTACCGGCAGGTCCGGAATTTCACCCGCTTCCACCGCCATCCGGGCACGCAAAGATGCAACCACTTGCCCCAGGGCCATCCGGTTCAAAGATGCTGTTCCTCCCTCCTGCTGTACATTTAGTATTATTCCTGAAGTCGACGGTGTGAGATGCAATCCGCGGGGAGGAATCATGTGGATACGGCAAACGGGCTTGTTTTTGGTGGGATTCATTGCGACCCCGGTCCACGGATGCTATAATACGAAAATGAGACAAAATTGTAAATTTTGAGAGTAGGTGTGGTGGTTTTGGGCGACAGGATCAGTTCCGCGGAGATGGCACGCGCCGCCGAAGCGGCCCGATTGGAAATCGCCGCCGCGGAAAAGGAAGACTTTCTAGAGGCGATAAACGGACTGTTCGCCTTTGTGCGGCGGCAGTGGGAAACGTTGAATACCGAGGCCGTAACACCCACCGCCTACGTTCGAAACCTGAAAAGCGTTTGCCGGCCCGACGTGCCCCGGGCTTCCCTGCCCCGGGAAACCGCACTGGCCAATGCGCCGGATGCCGCAGACGGATGTTTCCGAGTACCGAAGATTATCGAAAACCAATGAACCAGTTTGATTAAGGAGGCCACCCTGATGCCCAACGACGTGCGGATTGGGCGCCTCCACGAACTCCTCAGATCCGGGGAGACCACCGCGGAAGAAATTGTTGCCGCCGTGCTCGACCGGGTCACCTCGTTGGAAGCGACCCTGAACACCTTTATCACCCTTACCCCGGAACGTGCCCTGGCCGAGGCCCGGGCGGTCGACCAAAGGATCGCCCACGGCGAGGAAATCGATCCCCTGGCCGGGATTCCGGTAGCTTTGGCGGACAACATCTGCACCGAGGCTCTCCGGACCACCTGTGCTTCCCGCATGCTCGGGGATTTCATACCCCCGTTCAGTGCCGTGGTTTACCACCGGCTGCGGCAAGCCGGGTCGGTGCTCATCGGCAAGACGAACCTGGATGAGTTCGGGATGGGTACCGCCGGCGTTCCCGTATTCGGCCCCGTCCCCAACCCCTGGGATCCGACGTGCCTTTCCGGGGGGCCGGGTTGGGCCCCGGCGGCGGTGGTGGCCGTCCGGCAGACAGCCCTAAGCATCGCCTCGGACGCGGGGGGTGCGCTGCGCCGCTTCGCCGCTTGCTGCGGGGTGGTGGGACTAAAGCCGACATACGGGCTGGTGCCCACGCACGGGTTGATTGAGTTCGCCCCCTCTCTCGACCACCTGGGACCGCTGACCCTGGACGTCACCGGCTGTGCCCTGGCGCTGCAAGCCATTGCGGGTGCCGACGCACAGGATGGTTTTTCCACGGGCACCGCCGGAGAGGCCTATACCGGTTACCTGGGTCGGGGAGTCAGGGGCCGCCGGATCGGGGTGCCGCGGGAATATCTGCCCCCCGAAACCCACCCCGGAGTCCGGAAAGCGTTTGAGAAAAGTTTGGATCTGCTTGTCGATCTGGGCGCCGAAGTGGAAGAGACCTCCCTGCCCCACACCCCTTACGCTCCGGCCGCCCATCTGGTGCTCACCTCGGCCGAAGCCTTTTCCAACCTCTCCAACTTCGACGGCGTCCGGTTCGGGCACCGCGCCGAAGCCCGGCACCTGCACGAGATGTACCGGCGGACCCGGCACGAAGGTTTCAGCCCCGAAGTGCGCCGGCGGATCGTGTTCGGCACTTTGGTCTTAAGCGGGGATCACTTTGAAGACTACTTCGTTAAAGCCCAGAAGGTGCGCACTCTGGTGCGGCGGGACTTTGAACAGGCTTTTAAACGCTACGACCTCCTGGCGGCCCCGACGGTTCCGGTTCCGGCAACGGCGGCCTCCGGGAATGGCGGCCCGCCCGAAATGCGTCCTGAGGACCTTCCGCTTCTCCCGGCCAACCTGGCCGGTATCCCGGCCCTCTCCCTGCCCGTTGGGTTCGCCGGGGGGCTGCCGGTCGGACTGCAGCTCATGGGACCACCCTTCGGAGAGGGTGTCCTTTTCAGCGCGGGCTACGCGTTGGAGCAGCAGACCGGCTTTTACCGGACTACGCCGCCGATTACAGGGACGGAGGGATGAGCGTGCGGGAAATGGAAGCCGTAATCGGCCTGGAAATACACATTGAGCTCCAAACCGGGACCAAGATCTTCTGTGGCTGCAGCACCGCTTTCGGTGCCGCCCCCAACACCCAGGTTTGTCCGGTCTGCCTGGGATTGCCCGGTCACAAGCCGGTACTGAACCAAAAGGCGGTTGAATACCACACCAGGGCCGCCCTGGCCTTGAACTGTGAGATTGTGCCGTACACCACCTTCGACCGGAAAAACTATTTCTACGCCGACCTGCCCAAAGGCTATCAAATATCGCAGTATTTCCACCCCATGGGCGTCAACGGCCACGTGGACGTGAACCTGAACGGGGAAACCCGCCGGATCGGCATCCGCCAGATTCACCTGGAGGAGGATACCGGCAAGCTGCTCCACCCGGGTGAGATCACCGATTCCCCGTACAGCCTGGTCGACTTCAACCGGGCCGGGGTGCCCCTGGTTGAAATCGTCACCCAACCCGACGTCCGCAACGCCGAGGAAGCCCGCTTATTTCTTCAGAAACTGCGTTCGATCATCCGGTACGTCGGGGTGTCGGACTGTAAGATGGAGGAGGGTTCCATGCGCTGCGACGCCAACGTTTCGGTACGGCCCTCGGACAGTGTGGAGTTCGGCCAGAAGACCGAGTTAAAAAACATGAATTCTTTCCGGGCCGTGGCCCGGGGCATCGAATACGAGATCGCCCGGCAGACCGAACTGGTGCGAGGCGGGGAGCCCGTCGTTCCCGAGACCAGGCACTGGGACGAAGCCCGGGGGATCACCAGGGTCATGCGCACCAAGTACCTGGCCACCGACTACCGCTGTTTCCCGGACCCGAACGTGCCCCCGCTGGAGTGCGACCCGGAATGGGTGGCCCGGATCCGGCAAAGCCTGCCCGAACCGCCCGACGCCCGGTACGCCCGCCTGGTGCACGACCACGGGCTGCCCGCGTACGACGCCGAGGTGATCACCGCCTCCCGGGCCATGGCCGACTTCTACGAGCAGACGGTCGACCTTTTCAACGAGCCCAAAACGGTCAGCAACTGGCTCATGGGTGAAGTCAGCCGCTGCCTGAACGCCGCCGGCAAGGAACTGGAGGAGACCGCCTTGGCCCCGCAGCAGCTGGCGGGACTCCTGCAACTGGTGCAAAAAGGCGTGATCAGCGGTAAAATCGCCAAGGAAGTCTTTGAAGACGTGTTCCAGACCGGCCGCGACCCGGAGACGATCGTCAAGGAAAAAGGTCTGGTCCAAATCGCCGACGAAGATGAGCTGGGAGCCGTGGTCGACCGGGTCATCACCGCCAACCCCAAGGTGGCGGAAGATTTCCGGGGCGGCAAGGAACGGGCGCTTGGCTTCCTGGTGGGTCAGGTGATGAAAGAGACGCGGGGGAAGGCCAACCCGCAGCTGGTGAACGAACTGCTGCGGCAAAGACTGCGTAACTGAAGGAGGGCCGGGACAATGCCCCGATTGCCGGAGTACATCGGGCCGGCCGCTTTCGGCCTGAGGATGGGCGTGGTTATCCCGGACTGCGATTTGATCGGGATGATCACGGACGCCGTGGCGGCTTGCCACGAGGACGGGCTGCTGGAGGACGGCGATGTCATTTGCGTGACCGAATCGGTGGTGGCCCGGGCCCAGAACAACTACGCGACTACAGGCCGCATCGCCGCCGAGGTGCGGGACAAACTGGAGCTGGAACCCGATTCCCGCCTGGGGGTCATCTGGCCGATCACCAGCCGCAACCGTTTTTCCCTGATCCTGCACGGCTTGGCCCAGGCCGTTCCCCATGGTGAGGTGGTCATCCAGTTACCCTACCCGGACGACGAGGTCGGGAACCGGATCATTCCCCCGGACTTCGTGGAGGCGCTGGGCAAACCGCCCGGGGCGATCATCACCCGCGAGGAATTCGCCGAGCGCGGTTTCGTGCACCCGATCACCGGGGTGGACTACCCGGCCTTGTACGAGGAAATCGTCCGGGACACCGGCGCCAAGCCTACAATTTACCTGAGCAACGACCCCCGCAGAATCACCGCTTTCGAACCCCACGGCGTGGTCATCGCCAACGTTCACGACCGGCATAGGACGCGTACCCAAATCGCCGCGCTGGTACCCAACTGCCTGAACCTTCAGGACCTCTGCAACACCAACCACACGGGTGAAGGCTGGTCCGAGTGGGGCCTCATGGGCAGCAATATGTCTTCCGGAAATCGTCTGAAGCTGGCGCCACGGGAAGGTAACAAGGTTGCGCACAGCATCCAGGTGCGGATCGCCGAAAGCGTGGGCAAGAGGGTGGAAGTCTTGATTTACGGGGACGGGGCCTACAAGGATCCGACCTCCGGCATCTACGAACTGGCCGACCCGCAGCCCAATTTTGGGGCGACCGCAGGTTTTCAGCGCGGCCGGATGCGGGAGGGCGTGAAGTACAAGTACCTGGCCGACCTCTACCTGGCCGAAGGCAGGTCCCCGGCCGAAATCGAAGGACTCCTGGCCGCCCGCAAACAGGAACGAAATATCCAGCACCAGGCGGTCAGCGTGGGCACCACGCCCCGGAAGTTGGAGGATCTGGTGGCCAGCCTGGCCGACCTGGTCAGCGGTTCGGCCGACGCCGGGACGCCGGTGATCGTGATTAAGGGCTTTTTCAACCGGATATAGACCATTATTCTCATACCTGACAGCGAGGGACGGAGGCGTTCCCTGATTTTTCTGAAACTTTGCACACTTAAGGTTATTGACTTGTCCCCCGGTTTGCGGCTAACCTTAAATTAGTCAACTGGTATCATTTCTGGAAGGGAGGGTTTTGCAGTGGGCAAAATCCTGCGCGTAAACATGACCGAACTGACGGCGAAGTATGAGGACGTGCCCGAAAAGTACGCGTTGTTGGGAGGCCGGGCCCTGACCTCCGCCCTGGTGGCCGACGAGGTCCCGCCGGACGCTCATCCGCTGGGGGAAAACAACAAAATTGTTTTCGCCCCCGGGCTTTTGACCGGAACCAATGCCCCGTGTTCCGGGCGGCTGTCGGTCGGAGCCAAGTCACCGCTCACCGGCACCATCAAGGAGTCGAACGCCGGGGGCATCACCGCCCAGAAACTGGCCAGTCTCGGCATCAAGGCCGTCGTGGTCGAAGGCCGGCCGCCGGAAGACGGCCTGCATCTCCTGGTGATCAACGAGGACGGGGCCGAGTTAGTCCCGGCCGGTAAATTCGCCGGGATGGGCTGTTATGCCCTGACCCGGGGGTTATGGCAAGAGTACGGCGCCAACTCCGGGATAATCAGCATCGGCCCGGCCGGCGAGATGCGGATGGCCCTGGCCGGGGTATCCACCAACGACCGTGAGGGCGATCCCGGGCGTTACGCTGGGCGGGGCGGCCTGGGCGCGGTCATGGGCGCCAAGGGCCTGAAGGCCGTCCTGGTCCGCACCGACAAGACCTTCGACGCCCCGGTCAAAGATCCGGAGAAGTTCGCGGAAGCCGTCCGTAAACTGACCAAGGCCCTGGCCGAACACCCGGTGACCAACCAGGCACTACCGGCCTACGGCACGGCCGTCCTGATCAACATCCTGAACGAGGCCGGGGGACTGCCGACCCGCAACTTCTCCAGCGGCCGGTTCGAAGGAGCGGCTAAGGTCAGCGGAGAGGCCATGGCCGAAGCGGTCGCACAGCGCGGCGGCAAGGGCCGCACCGGTCACGCCTGCCACCCGGGCTGCGTGATCCGCTGCTCGAACATCATCCCCGACGCCAAGGGCGAGGTGCTGTGCACGCCGGTGGAGTACGAGAGCACCTGGGCGCTGGGGCCGAACTGCGGCATCGACAATCTGGACCACATCGCCATGCTGAACCGCCTGTGCAACGACGTCGGCCTGGACACCATTGAAACCGGGGTCACCCTGGGCGTACTGATGGAGGCCGGGGTACTGGCCTTCGGCGACGGCGAGGCAGCGATTAACCTGTTGGACCGCGAGGCCCGGAACGGCACGCCGCTCGGCCGGATCCTGGGAGGCGGTTCGGCGCTGGCCGGCAAGCTGTTCGGACTGACCCGGGTGCCCACCGTCAAGGACCAGGGCATGCCGGCTTACGATCCCCGTGCCGTCAAGGGCATGGGAGTGACCTACGCCACCAGCACCATGGGCGCCGACCATACGATCGGCTACTCGGTAACGGCGAACATCCTGAAGGTGGGCGGCTTTGTGGACCCGCTGCAGGCCGAGGGCCAGGTGGACCTGTCCCGCAACCTTCAGGTGGCCACCGCGGCCGTGGACGCTTCGGGGCTTTGCCTGTTCACCGCCTTCGCCCTGCTGGACATCGATTACGCCCTGCCCAGCGTCGTTGATATGATCAACGCCCAGTACGGAACCAGCCTGACGGTGGACGACGTGTTCAACTACGGCAAGGAAATCCTGAAAACCGAGCGGGCTTTCAACGCGGCCGCCGGCTTCACCGCGGCCCACGACCGCCTGCCGGAGTTTATGAAACTGGAGAAGCTGCCGCCCCACCAGGTCACCTTCGATGTGCCCAACGAGGAACTGGACACGGTGTTTAACTTCTAAACCCTAAACGGGTGGGGTTCGCACGCGCGCCCCACCCGTTTTTTGTTTCGCCAGATTGCTTGGTTTCGCGACATTGCTTGTTTGCAATTCTTTTAAACCCAAGTGGGGAAGTGGTTTTCTTGCAAGTGGAACTGCAACTGTTCGCCACTCTCAGGAAGTATGCACCCGACCAGCCGCTGGACAAGGGGTTGGTGATGAACGTCGAACCGCCGCTGACTGTAAGCATACTCCTGGAGAAGGCCGGGGTGCCCCTGGACAAGGTCAAGATCATCATGGTCAACAACCGGCACGCCGGATTCGATCAGGAACTGGCCGCCGGGGATCGGGTGGCCGCTTTTCCGCCCGTGGCGGGAGGTTAAAGGATGACGGAGCGCTACGCCCGACAGCTGAACCTCCCGCACTGGACTCCGGAGACACAGCAGCACCTGGCCGCCGCACGGGTGTTGGTGGTGGGTGCGGGTGGCCTGGGCTCGGCGGTATTGCCCTATCTGGTGGCCGCCGGTATCGGTTTGACCGGCATCGTGGAGGACGACCGGGTGGACCTTACCAACCTGCAACGGCAGGTACTCTACGATACGCAGGACATCGGAGTTCCCAAGGCCGAAGCGGCCTCCCGGCGTCTCGCGGCGCTGAACCCGGACGTCGAGATCCGGAGCCACCGCACCCGCCTTGAACCGGGGAACGCCGCCGCAATTCTCGCCGGCTACGACCTGGTCGTGGACTGCACGGATAATTCGGCGGCCAGGGAGTTATTGAACCGGACCTGTCTGAACCTGGAAAAACCCTGGATACACGCCGCCGTCAGCGAATACTTCGGCCAGGTCACCACCCTGCTGCCCGGGGGGCCCTGCTGGCAGTGTCTCTCCGGCACCGGAGCCCCGGCCGACCCGCCGCCCGCCGGAATCCTCGGCCCGGTGGCCGGGTTGATCGGCAGCGTGCAAGCCACCGAAGCGCTCAAACAACTCACCGGCACGGGCCGCCTGCTCGTCGAACGGTTGCTCGTCTGGGACGCACTCCTTCCCGGGTGGGCGGAGTTCTCCTACCGCCGGAACCCGGACTGCTGGGCCTGCGGCCGCGGCTGAACGCCGGAATAACTACCATTTCACCCGGCGGCAGGTTTTTGCCGCAATATTCCGGTGCCACCTGCACACAATAAACTCAATCCAAGCACAACAATGAAGGGGGCACCTGGTTTGATTTTTCAGGAACCGGAACAAGTCGTCCGAAAACTGCAGGAGAATTGGCTCGGGCGGGAGGTGCGCGTCACCAAGACCGAACCAAGTCCGCCGCTACAGTTCACCCTCGGGGAGGCCCGGATGCTTGGCTGGGACGAGGTGGCCGAACCCGTCCGCACCAGGGTACCGGAGGAAACCCGGTTTATGGCCCTTTCCGGAAAAGGTGACCAGCTTTACACGGTGTTTATCCCGGTGGATGAGGAAACGGTCTACGACGTACGGGAAAACCGCTTGGTGATGCTCACCGGGGAAGAAGTGGTCCAGGTGAACCCGGTCGGATAATCCCCGACCGTGAACGCCCAATGGTCACGGCCCCGACCGGCCGCGGGAAAAACCGTGGGTGCCCAAAGGTGCGCCAAGCCGGCGGTACTCACCCAAACAGTAAGCAAAGGGTCCGATTTTGTCAAAATCCGCGCGGCCCTTTTTGTCCAAGGCCGACTCGTTGACGTGTACGGCCAGTACCTCGGCGATGAAGGCATCGTGGCTGCCCAGGTTGACTACCTGCCGCACCCGGCATTCGATGTTCACCGGACACTCCCCGATCAGCGGCGCCCGGACCCGGGCCGCCGGTACCGGCGTGAAGCCCGTCTGGGTGAACTTGTCCACGTCACGGCCCGAAACCGACCCGCAGTAGTCGGTCTCCCGCACCCGGCCGGACGTGGGGATGTTGATCACGTATTCCCCGGAATCGCGGACCAGACGGTGGGAATGCGTGGCCGGGCGTACACTGATATACACCGTGGGTGGCCTGGAATTCATGATGCCCGTCCAGGCGATGGTGATGATGTTCGGGACCTCCCCTTCCAGGCCCGCCGTGACCAGAACGACCGGCAGCGGGAAAAGGGCGGTGAAGGGTGGTTTCTCAACCTTTTTGCCGGCGTCGTTGTCAACCATACCGATCAATTTTTCCTCCTTTCGTCAAACACCGGAACCGGATGGCGGTTCCACCGCCCCGAAACGCTCCCGGTGCAGGACATCTTCCAAGCTGCGCTTCTTGGGACCGGCCGTTTCGCCGGCGGCATACCCCACCGCAACCAGCGAAACCAGGGTGTGGGTCCCCGGTATCCCCAGATACTCCTGGACCGCCTCCGCGTAATCCTTCTTGTGGCCGGCCACCCAGCAGGAACCCAATCCGTGGGCGGTGGCGGCGACGAGCATGTTCTGAGTGGCCGCGCTGCCGTCCTCCAGAAAATACTTCTTGTCCGCCCGGCAGAATACGGCGATGCAGACCGGGGCCTCGGCGATGAACTTGCCGTGTTCCGCGACCCCGGCGATTTTCCGCCGCACCGCCTCGTCGGTAACGACCACAAATTCCCAGGGCTGAAGGTTGAGCGCGGTGGCGGCCAGGCGTCCGCAGTCCACGATATCCCGCACCAATTCCGAAGGCACTTCCCGCCGGCTGTACTTGCGTACGCTGCGCCTGGTTTTCAGCGCTTGGATCGCGTCCAAGGCGGATCACCTCCTTTTTGCGTCCCCGCAAAGTACCGGATCACCCTAACCCGCCAAAAACACCCGGTTACTCCAACGGGCGCCCGGCCATCCCGAAAGAAGCCAGCATGCCACCGTCCACCGGCAGTATCGCCCCGGTGATGAACGCAGCCTCTTCACTCGCCAGGAACAGCGCGGCTTGGGCCACCTCCTCCGGCCGCCCCAGCCTGCGGAGCGCGTGCAGATCGGCCCAGTCCCGCCGAGCCTGTTCCGGATCGGGATAACCGACCAGAGTCTCTTTCACCTTTTCGGTGGCGATCGCCCCCGGACAGAGCACGTTCACCCGGATGTTCAGAGGGGCAAGGTCGAGCGCCATACTCCTGGTCAGGGCGATCAGCCCACCCTTGGAGGCGATGTAGGCTGCGTTGTCCTGTTCGGCGGCCAGTCCCTGGACCGAGGCGATGTTGATGATCACCCCGCCGCCGCGCTCCTTCATCTCGGGCGCACAGGCCTGGGAAAAAAGGTAGGCTCCGGTCAGATTGACCTCCAGCACCCTTCGCCAGTCTTCCGGGCTGACCGTAAGCACACTCCCCGCGACGCTGATGGCCGCGTTGTTCACCAGGACATCCACACTTCCCAGGGTCTGGATGGTCATCCGCACCGCGTCGTCCACCGCGAAAGCGTTCGATACGTCAGCGCCCATGAACAGGGCCCCGCCGCCACCTTGCCGGCCGAGCGCCTCGGCCACCTCCCGGCCCTTCCGGTCGGTATCAACCACCGTGACCCGCGCACCTTCGGATACGAAAGTCTTCGCCACGGTCAGACCGATACCCCTCGCGGCCCCTGTTACAATGACCGTCTTGCCCTTAAACCGCATCTTCCAAAATACCTCCAGTCCGTTGGGGCTTGGTCCAGACTACTGGCCTAATTATACCCGCGGACCCGCCCCGGGTCACCACCTTGTCCCAAGAAACCGGTAATCACGACTTTATTAACTTAACCGGAAGACAGGCTTCCGATTTCACCATACACCCGTTGGATACGGGTGACTTGGTTTTCAGCCGCCCGGGGTCCGGCAGGAAAAAGGCTTGGCGGCCAAGAATAATACAATCAATCATAACTTCAAAAAAGCACCGGAAGGAGGTGTGGTCGCCGTGATCAACCGGGAACCGGACTTTGAAAAGGTGAAACGCCGGTTGATGTGGGACTTCCGCCTGGAGGACGAAGCTGTTCTTTTCCGTGAGCGGCGAGCCGGATACGCCTTCATCATCGATGTCCTGGGCGGAACGCCCCAGTTGGCCCTATATCACGTCACCCGCTTCGGCAGTAAGACCGAGTACTTTGGCAATCAACCCCCCCGGGAGATGCTCATTGGGGCTTTGGCCGAGCAGGGCGCCGGGGCCGACAGTGACGGCCTGTACAACATCAACCCCGAGTTGCGGCTCTGGATCGAACAAAACATAATATGAAGTCACCGGGCGCACGACGAAGGCACGGTGTTCCCGACACCGTGCCTCGACGTTAGCTCCGCTCTTCAGCCGGCCAGTACCTGAAACACCTGGATCTGTCTATTCCTGAAGTCGGCCAGCATGGTGGGCAGCGGCATGTTGGACAAGGGTTTAAGGTCGGAGACGGCCATGTAAGCGTTCCAGTGCTGGTGGTAACTAAAAGGCATGTCCGCCCTGGTCATCACCTCAGCCCACTTCAGGTTGAAGCACCCTTCAAAACGGCGTTTGAGGGTTTCCAGATCCCCGATGTCATTCGACAAATCCATCCACAAGCCCGCGAGGTTGCCGACGGCAACCACCATTCGTGGGGTCTCTCAGCCGCTCTGGTAGAAGTAGACCGGCACTCCGCACCAGTCTCGCCGGCAGAGACGCACCAGGCGGGACAAAGCGGCTTCGTCCAGCGTCCCAAAGACCACAATGGGATGGCGCGTTACAATGCGCCACGCTTCCTCCATCTGGCCGCAGCCCACCGCAGCCAAAACAACGCTCGCCACCGCATCTCCCCCGACCTTGGAGAAATTGTCTTATAATACTATTTGAGAAGGATTGCAGATTTTCCTGCTTTCTTTTACAATCGGGTGTTCCAACCTATTCTGACGACCCGGTCCGAAGACGAACCAGTTCCTTGTAGGCCTGGATCAACCGGCCGGTGACCGGACCGGGGCGGCCGTCCGCAACCGGCCGGCCGTCAATCTCGACGGCCGCCCGTACCTCGTGCACCGAATTGGTCAGGAACACCTCCCCGGCCCCACGCATCTCCTCGCGGGTAACAACGGCCTCACGGAAGGGAACGCCGAGACCTGAACACAGTTCCAGCACAAACTGCCGGGTGATTCCGCCCAAAATCCGGTTGTTCAGCGGATGGGTCCAGACCTCGCCGTCCCGCACGATAAAGACATTGCTGGCGTACGCTTCGGTCACCGTACCGTCATCGCGCACGAAGATGGCTTCGTCCGCGCCGTTCTGCCGCGCGCGGTGGCCGGCCATGATATTGGCCATCAGGGACGTCGCCTTCACGTGACACATCCCCCACCGGATGTCGGGCACCGTAACCGCGGTCACCCCGTGGGTCCAGTAGCGCTCCGGGATGTGCGGCACGTGCCTGACGGTGATCAAAACCTGCGGTTTCAACCCCGGATCGTAAATGTGCCGCCGCGGCTCCACGCCCCGGCTGACCTGGATGTACACCATGGCGTCGTCGATCTCACTCTTTTGCCGCAGTTCACGCACCAACGCCACAAACCCGGCCTCGGAAAGAGGAAGTTCCATTTCGATGGCCGCGGCGCTCCGGGCCATCCGGGCCATGTGTTCCTCCAGGCCGAAGAACACCCCGCCGTAAGACCGCACCACCTCGTAGATACCGTCTCCAAACAGAAACGCCCGGTCGTCGATCGATACACGGGCCTGGTCCACGGCCGTGATTCTCCCGTCAAGATACGCCAGTTCGGTCACGCTTGTCTTCCTTCCCTTCAAGATCAGCTAAGCCTAATTTGTTCTACATGCGCCGGGAAAAACCTGCAAATCGGTTTTCCCTTCGACCGGATCTTCGGCCCTGCATAGAAGAAAGTCGGACTGCCGAGAATAAGGGCATGCAAATCCTCGCTGTGCACGGCGGGCTGGACACCAGCCGGGAACGGTCGTTTATGGATGACCTCGAAGCCGCGGTCCGCAAGGGATTTCAAATGCTGGCGACCGGCCGCGTTCCGGCCCTGGAGGCCGTGTTGAACGTTCTGGAGGACTCGCCGCGGTTCAACTGCGGTTTCGGTTCGGTGCTCAACCTGGATGGAAAGGTGGAGATGGACGCCGCCATCGTCGACGGCCCGACCCACCGCTTCGCCGCGGTCGCCGCCATCCGCGCGGTCGCCAACCCGGTTTCCGTGGCCCGCAAACTGCTGGAGGAAACCAAGCAGGTGATCCTGGCCGGGGAGGGCGCCGTGAAATTCGCCCGCGAGCACGGCTTTCCGGAAGCCGACTGCACCTCCCGGCAACAGCTTGAAGCCTGGCACAAGGCCAAGGACAGCCTGGCCCGCGGCAAGACGCCGGCCCAGAACCTGTATACCGGCTTGGAATACCACGGTGATACCGTCGGGTGCCTGGTGTGGGACGGGCAAGGCCTGACCGCAGCCTCTACCACCGGGGGATACTCCCTAAAACTGCCCGGGCGGGTCGGGGACACCCCGTCCCTGGGGGGCGGCATTTACGCCTCCCGGACCAGTGCCACAGTCTGCACCGGTCTGGGCGAGGCGTTCATCGAAACGCTGACCGCCAAATACGTGGACGAACAAATCGCCGCGGGCGCCCACCCCCAGGAAGCGGTGGAAGCCGCCCTGCGCCGGCTGGCCGGCCTGAAGGGTGCCGAAGGCGGGATCATGGCCCTGGACGCCCGCGGGAGAATCGGCGCGGCCTTCAACGCCGGGCGTTTTCCGGTGGTGGTCCTGGTGAACGGAGAGGTGCGGAAGGACTTTCAGCCGGTCAACCTCCGCCCGGAGCTGGCCACTACGCCGGCCCGCTGACAGGCAAAAAAAGAGGCCGCTGATCGAAATACCAAGATAATTAGAGCTTGTCCTTCGGAGGACGCAGGGTGAGTGAGCCGGCACCGCCCAAGGCGGCCACGGCCGCGGCCAGGAGGAAAGAACTACTCATGGATAGGGTGGCGTCTGCCAGATAGCCGGCCACGGAGGGAGCGGTGGCCTGTCCAACGGCAAAGAACAGGGTAACCATCCCCAGCGCGGCGGGGGCCAACCTGGATCCCACGTAGTCACCGCAGGCGGCGGCGACCACACCCGGTATGGCGAAACAGGTCAGGCCGTACAGAACGGCCGAGACGTGCAAGACCGCAGGGGTGTTCGCGGTGGCGAACAAAAAGTAGCACAACGCCTGCAAGCCGAAAATCCCGGCCAGGGCGTACTTACGTCCGATACCGTCCGAGGCGGCCCCCCACAGGATGCCGCTGAAAATGCCGATGAAGCCGATCAGCGACCAGACCGCACCCGCCCCGGCCTGGGTAAAACCTTTGTCGGCAATCATCGCCGCCGAGAAGAAGGTGGCGTAAATGATGTAGGAAAAGCCAAAGCAGAAGTAAATGACGCCCAAATGCCACAAGGCCGGGGCGGCATAGACACCGCTCCATGAAATACTTCCGGCGCCCTTGGAGACTGACGGGTTCCCGTCACCGGCCCCGGCCGTACCGTCCGCGCCGTTGGAGACCGCTTGCGGTGCCGCCGGCGGGACGCCGATGGGACCCAATCCTTTGTCGGCCGGCCGGTTGCGCAGCAGAGCGGCGCTTAAAACCCCCAGCAGGACCACTATCGCCCCCAGCACAAACCAGCTCAGGCGCCAGCCGTCTTCCGGCCAGGCGGCGATCAGCCTGGGCACCAAGAAACCGGAAACCATGAAGGCCAGCCCCGAACCGCCGACCAGGATGCCTGCCGCCAGGCCGCGGCGCTGGGGGGTGAACCAGGCCGAGATCAACCCCATCACCGGGATATTCCCGCCGGCACTGCCCAGGCCGGTCATAAAACGAAGCACCACCGCCTGGGCGAACCCCCCGGACATTCCGGTGAAGAACATGGTCACTCCGGTCAGCAGCATCGAGCAGCTGATTATGAGCCGTGGACCGAACCTGGCCGCCAGGAAACCCCCAAGGAGGGAAAAGGACGCGTAGCCGATCAAATTCCCGGTGGCGATCACGCCCATCTGCGTGTTGGTCAACAGAAGGCCCTCCTTCATGGAGGGCAGAATGGTGGCGTAGCCGAACCGGGCGAAACCCAGGGCACCGGTAACCGTAAGGAAGCCGACAACCAGAATCACGTAACCGTAGTGAAAAACCCGACCGCAGCCGCTCGCCGCTTTGGTTTCCGCCTGTGGATACCTCAAGCCCGTTCATCCCCCGCTTTAAGTTAAGGGTCAGACCCCTAACTTAAAAGTCGCGCGCTTTTTTATTACTTGAAACGTACTGTTTCACCAAGATCCCACACATTCCTGCGTCGGGCAGCCACTTCCCATGGGCCGATGGTAAACACGGTCAACGGGCGTAAGAACCGGCGCAATGGTGAGGATGACCTCCGGCAGGGTGAAGATTGTACTTGCTTTTTCCCGGGTTGTGGAGTATAGCTATAGCAGTGGAAACCCATTATCATCATCAAACCAGAGGGATCACGCATGCGCATAACCATTATCGGGGCCGGCAAAGTCGGCATCGAAATCGCGCGCCGGCTGGATAAGGATAACCACGACGTCGTAGTCATTGACCGGGACGAAACTAAACTTGCAAAAATCGAACAACAGATGGACGTCCTCTGCGTCAAGGGGAATGCCTCCAGCGCTTCCGTCCTCAAGCTTCCCGAAGTCATGCAAAGTGACCTGGTGGCCGCGGTGACCAACTCGGACGAGGTGAACATGATCGCCTGCATGATGGTGAAAAAACTGGGCGTCGCCCGGACCGTGGCCCGCATCCGCGACCCCGTTTACGCCCGCGACCTCGTGGTTTCCAAGGAGGACCTCGGGCTCGACCTGATCATCAACCCCGAATACAGCGCCGCCCTGGAAATCGCCCGGCTGCTGACTATCGCGCTGCCCGTGCACACCGAGCCTTTCGCCGAAGGCAAGGTGCAGATGGCCGACGTCACGGTGGACGATTCACACCGGCAGGTTGTAAACAAACGCTTGATGGATATCGACATTCCGGATTCCTGCCTGGTCGTCGGCATCTCCCGGAAGGGCCGGATGATTGTTCCCGGCGGCGCAGACCTAATTCTGCCCGGGGATACGGTGTACCTGATCGGACACGTGGAAAGCATCAAACGGTTCGCCGCGCGGCTGAAGCGGCGGCGTCCACAGAAAGTGTCCAGCGTAATGATTCTGGGCGGCGGGCGGATCGGTTATTACCTGGCCGAAAAACTGTGTTCGGCGGGTCTGAAACCCAAGATCGTCGAGCAGCACCCCGAACGCTGCCGGGAACTGGCCGAAGGTCTGCCGGACGCCCTTGTCCTCCAGGGTGACGGTTCGGACATTGAGCTTTTGAAACGGGAGGGGATCAGGGAAACCGACGGCTTCGTGGCCGTGACCGGTTTCGACGAGGAGAACCTGCTTGTTTCTTTGCTAGCTAAACAACTAGGCGCCAAACAGGTCATCGCCAAGGTGAGCCGGCCCGACTACACGCCCCTGATCGAGCAACTGGGGGTGGACGCCGCCATCAGTCCGCGCCTGATCATGGCGAGCGCCATCCTGCGGTACATCCGCGGCGGCCGCCTGCTCTCCCTGGTTCTGCTGCTGAATGGTCAGGCGGAAGTTATTGAATTGATTCTACACCCGGGCAGCCGCGCAGTGGGCAAACCGCTCAGTAAACTCGGCCTGCCGAAGGGGATTATCATCGGCGCCGTCAAACGCGGCAGCCGGATCATTATCCCCAAGGGCGACGTAGTCCTGGAGGGGAACGACCGGCTGGTGGTATTCAGCGTCGGTCACCATGCCAGTGCCATCGACGGCATGTTGAACGTGGGGAGAGGTCTGTCTGAATAGACTGTTGATCGGCAAGATCCTGGGCATCCTGCTGCTGGGCGAAGCGGCCGCCATGGGTATCTGCCTCGGGATAGCGATCTACTATCGGGGACCGGACGTCACGGCCTTTGCGGTGAGCATGGTGATCACCGCCCTAATCGGAGCCGCCCTGGTCGTGCGCCGGGTTGACTATGAGGACGTCGGCTATCGCGAGGGGTTTGCCGTCGCGGCGCTCGGCTGGTTGCTGACCGCCGTCTTCGGGGCGTTGCCCTTTGTCCTCAGCGGGGCCGTCCCTCATCCCGTGGACGCCTTTTTCGAAACCATGTCCGGGTTCACCACCACGGGAGCATCCATCCTCACCGATATCGAGGCCCTGCCCCTGGGCCTCCTGTTCTGGCGCAGCCTGACGCACTGGCTCGGCGGCATCGGCACCGTCGTGCTGCTGGTGGCGCTCATCCCGTCGCTCCGGATCGCGGGCATGCAGTTCTACCGGGCCGAAGTCTCCGGCCCAACCAAGACCAAGGTGCTGCCGCGTGTCGCCCAGACCACACGCCAGCTGTTCAAGGTGTACCTGGTCTTCACTCTGCTCCAAATCGTGGCCTTGCGCGGCGTGGGTCTGAACTGGTTTGACAGTATCACCCAGACTTTCGGCACCGTCGCCACCGGGGGCTTTTCGAACTACAACCAGAGCATTGCGGCATTTAACAGCTTGGCCGTTGAGTTGATCATCGTCTTTTTCATGCTGATATGCGGGATGAGCTTCGCCCTGCACATCAAGGCCATGCAGGGCAAACCCCTGGCCATTTGGAAGGACCGGGAAACACAGGTCTACCTCTTCGTAGTGCTTGTGGCGGTGGCGGTGATCAGCGTCAACCTGGTCACCGCGGCCGGAATGGCGACGGGTGCGTCCGTGCGCCAGTCCCTGTTCCAGGTCTCGTCAATCATGACCTCCACCGGTTTCGCCACCGCCGACTTCGACAAATGGCCGGATCTCAGCCGGCTGGTACTGATCCTGCTGATGTTCGTCGGCGCCTGCGCCGGGTCCACGGGAGGCGGAATCAAAGTCATCCGGATCATAGTCCTCGCGAAACTGGGCGTGCGTCAGCTCCAGAAACTGATCCACCCCCAGGCGGTCATCCCCGTGCGCATCGGCCGGTCGGCCATCCCCCAGGAGGTCACCGACAGCGTGCAGTCCTTCCTGATTCTATACCTGGGCCTTTTTATCGGCGCGGTGCTGCTCATGGGCCTCATGGGCCTCGACCTCATCAGCGCCGCCGCCGCCGCGGTCGCCACCCTGAGCAACATCGGGCCCGGACTCGGCCTGGTGGGCCCGGCGACCAATTACGCAGCCATCCCCGTGGCCGGAAAACTCGTCCTCTCTTTCTGCATGCTGGTCGGACGCCTGGAACTGTTCACCGTGTTGGCCCTTTTGCACCCGGGGTTCTGGCGCAAATAGAGCCGTATCCTCATTCGCTGAAGGCGGCCCTGATGATGTCCTGGCGGCTGATGATCCCAACAAGCATGTTGTCGGCGTCGACCACCGGCACCCGGTTGATGCCCCTCTCGACCATGATGGTGGCCACGTTTTCAACGGACGCTTCGGGCCCCACCGTATAAAGCTTGGTGGACATCAGCTCACCCACCTTTTGGGCGACGGTCCGCTTTACGTCTTCGATAAAGCGCTGGGGCTTCTCCAGGTAAATGGGGCTGTCGAAGATAACCACGTAAAACGGGGTCCTCACCTTTTTTTCCCTGAATACCAGATCACCTTCGGACACGACTCCGACAAGTTTCCCACCGTGATCCACCACGGGGAGCCCGCTGATGTGGTGCTCCAATAACAACCGCGCCACCTTTTCCACGTCATCATCTGGATGAACGGTGATGACCTCGGTGGTCATTATGTCCCGGGCCAGTTTCTTGATCATTTGTAACCTCTCCTCGAACTTGCAGCTTATCTTGATTCTACCCCCTTCATACCATTTATGAGCTTTGCCGTCTACACCTGGATGTGAATTCCGGTAAACCCGGCCGTTTCCAATCAGTCGTATTCTTGACCCCGCACGTTCCGCCCAAAGCCTATTTGTCGAGTCTTTATATTACCTGTGCCGAAGAGAGGTAATTTGTGGACAATATATAGAATTAATCCGGATGGCTTTACGAATTTTATGGTAGGAAGGAGGTTTAAACAGTGATTATCGGCGTACCCAAAGAGATCAAGAATAATGAAGAACGTGTCGCGGTCACTCCCGCCGGTGTCGCCGCTTTTGTAAGCGCCGGGCACGAAGTGGTGATTCAAGAGAACGCCGGTTTGGGAAGCGGCATTACCGATGCACAATACATTGCCGCCGGGGCTCAGACGGTAACAAAGCCCGAGGACGTTTTCGATGCCGCCGACATGATTATGAAAGTCAAGGAACCGCTGCCGCCCGAGTACGATCTTTTGAAGAGCGGTCAGGTGCTGTTTACCTTTCTGCATCTCGCCCCCGAGCCGGAATTGACACAGGTTCTCTTGAGGAAAAGAGTCGTCGCCATCGCCTACGAGACCATTCAGCCCGAAGACGGGAGCCTGCCTCTGTTGACACCGATGAGTGAGGTCGCCGGTCGCATGTCCATACAGGTCGGCGCGCAAATCCTGGAAACGATGTACGGCGGAAAGGGATTGCTCCTCAGCGGCGTGCCGGGCGTTTCCCCCGCCAGAGTAACCATTATCGGGGGCGGGGTGGTCGGCACCAACGCCGCCAAAATCGCGATCGGCATGGGCGCGGAGGTCACCATTCTGGACACAAACCTGAACCGCCTCCGCTACCTCAACGATATCTTCGGCGCGCGCCTGAAAACTCTCATGTCCAACAGCTACAACGTGCGGGATGTCGTGTCCGAGGCCGACCTGGTTATCGGCGCCGTGTTAATCCCGGGCGCCAAAGCCCCCAGGGTGGTTACCGAGGAGATGGTGCGAAGCATGAGTCCCGGTTCGGCTATCGTGGATGTGGCCGTCGACCAGGGCGGCTGCGTCGAAACGGTAGACCGCGTTACCACGCACGACGAACCCACCTACCTGAAGCACGGCGTGGTGCACTACAGCGTGGCCAACATGCCCGGCGCCGTGGCCCGGACCTCCACCTTCGCCCTGACCAACGCCACCTTCCCCTACGCCCTGGCCTTGGCCAACAAGGGATATGAACCGGCCATCCGCGAAGACTTGGCCCTGGCCCGGGGAGTAAATGTAGTAGACGGTAAGGTCACACACCAGGCTGTCGCCGAGGCGCTGGAACTTGAGTACACGCCGCTCCACAGTATAATGGATGTGCCAAGGGCCTTGCTGCAGTAAAGCCGAACAGACACGAATGCCCCCCATTGCGTAATGACAGCCATACCTGAAATGCAAGAACAACACCGCCGGTGCATTAGTGCGCCGGCGGTTTATTGTGTGTTGTGTGCCCAAGGTTTCAGAATATGGGTACGCAATGAGCACTGCTGGAATATATTACAAAGAACCAGCGATAAGGAGGTATTCGGTATGGCTGGACAATTCTTTGCCTTCCTGAGTGGCAACGAAGAGGTACCCCCCGTCGTCACAATGGCAAGTGGATCGGCGTTTTTCAGTGTCAGCCCGGACCAACGGCAAATCGACTTCCGCCTTACAGTCAATAACATCGAGCGGATGACCGAGGCACACATTCATCTCGGCAGACGAGGGGAAAACGGGCCGATTGTTGTTTTCCTCTTTGGACCCGTCAGTCCCGGCATTTCCGTAGCCCAGGAGCTGATCACCGGGACTTTTACACAAGAGGCTTTTATCGGACCGTTATCCGGTGAGCCTATGTCGGTCCTTATCGGGGAGATGCTTGATGGCAACACCTACGTGAACGTCCATACGGAGCAAAACCCCGCCGGGGAGATCCGCGGCCAAATTCAGGAGTACTAGGCGTGGGCAGACAAGGGGACGGCAGACAAGGGGACGGTTCCGGTGTC